>DAIOGT010000133.1:0-10861 GCA_036745095.1 Pyrinomonadaceae bacterium | reverse complement strand
GCCTTCACGATCGAGGCAGCAGCCATAATGTTGTTTCAGATTCTTCGAGGTTCCCAGCGGGCAATGCCGGAGTCCTTTCAAAACCTGACACAACTCTCAAAAGGTCCAATCCCTCGTGAATTCCTAAACTATAGTTCGTCCGCCACTTTGCGGAGTACGTTAGGGTACAAATTCGGGCAAAACGCTGGACGCAGTCGAAGCAAACTCGAGCGCTGTTTGCTCAGCCGCTGCTTCTGATGCGCCCACCGGCACAGTGACACGAACCATCGCGCCGTTTGATCTCCGCAGCCGAACACTGTCGAAGACCGTGTAGACTTTGCCCCAATACTCGCTGGCGACATTCCTGCCACGTCCCTGGTACCAGTAAATCATCATGCTTTTGTGGTCGCCATTCTGAATTACGTACTTGTTAGCGACGAAGCTTGAACCATCCGGCAATCCTATTGTTGCTTTGCCTGGTTCACTCAGAGTCCAGCCTGAACCGGGAAGACAGTTCAGCGGGCTGTGATAGGTCGCTCCCGTACGTTGCGTTGCGTAGTAGCCGACGTAAAGGTTTGCAACGCGCCCGTCAGGCTTGCGGAAGTCGCGCAACAGGTAATCGCTCGCCCGCAAAACTTTGAGTGTTTCGTCATCAAGTATTTGGTCGCTTCCAGTCCTTTGCCACGCGCCAATACTTTGGGGAAAGTCTTTCAGCTCCTTGCGCTCAACATGAGCCTCGCCGAGATAAGACCACGCGTTGACAAGCACCCCTGCCACGAGGATCAGGACCAGCAACACGCCGTAACGCAACGAAGGTTTCATAACTCCGAACCCTCGGCCGAGATCACTGGACTGATGGAAACAGCAGTGTCAGGCTCAGCCGGCTTCCTTTCCGATTTCTCGTCGTCGGCCTGAGCCGGCCGAAAGCGATCAAGAATCATGCCAATGCCGAATAAGAGGATAAAAGCCACGATATAGATTGCCCAACCCGAAAAAGAATGGAAGAAACCGTCCGCGACGGCTGTTCCATAATAATGCGCTAACACTCCCGTACCGCTTACTCTGAATGCATTCGTTAAGATGGCGATCGGAATTGCTGAACTGACGAGGATGACCGCGCGCCAGAACCAATAGCTCTTTAGCCAGCCAAAACGTTTCCCCGCACCACCGCCATTGCCGTTGCCGTCGTCACTCGGGGCGTGAGTAAAGTAAGCAAACACGACCGCGAGCGTCAGCAAGGTCATTAGCGACCTGATACCGCTACAAGCTTCAACGACTTCCAACTTCTTAGTATCAAATGAGTTGAGCGGCTTTAGCTCGATGATGTTTCCCTGCCGCAGCACCGGAATCCCGAGCATGCTCATGGACCAAACTGCGCAACGCGAGGCAAACAACTGCAATGGAAAGGCGATCTTGTTGAAGACGATGGCCGGAATCGGCATCGCCAGAAATAACAGGCCAAACGCAACCAGCAGCATTCGCAGGAGCGTAAAGCCCCAGAAATAGACCGTTACTCCTGCAAGAATCAGGATCAGCGACAGCCTTTGCGTGTAAAGCTCAGCGCCCGCGACGCCCGCCCAGAGCGCGAACAAGGCGAAAATGACGGCGGCGCCGCCCCAAAACAGAGACGAGCGCGCTGGAATGGCGGCGAGTTTGTCTCGCTGCGACCAAATGATGTAGCCGATGATGAAGGGAATTAAGAGACCGTGTGAGTAGTTTTCATCGTTCCACCAATCCTGGAAAAGCTTCACCAGGACAGTGGCGTAGGCAAACACGATAGCGAAACTGATGGCAATAGCTTGCCACAGTTTCTTGGTGGCCGGGACACTCATTCCAAATTCCTTGATGATTTTCGAAAGAAAAGGGCAAGTTTTCTTACGAAAACCGATTGATGACCTTTCAGATTTGCTTCACCGCTTAAGTTACGCGCGGAAAGCTTATATCAAATGGGCCTCCAGTGACAATCACCGAAGGCCCGGATTAGCCTGAAGTCTAGAAAGGATTAAAGGAAGGCATGTTCCCGTTTTTCAGTCGAGGCTCAAAAAGCACAAACAGTTACTTGATGAAGACTGTCGGGGCATTGGTGCGGCGGCCGCCGACAACGAGTGTCAGCTGGACCGTCCCTGCGCCCGTCAGCTCCGAACGGAGGATAACCGTCACTTGATCGAGCCCCGGCAACGATCCCGCGCCCGCAAACTCTACCGGCAATGTCAGCACCTGGCCGTTACCCAAACGCGCTTCGACACTGACCCCTTCGGCGAGGTTCGCCCGCACCTTACCATTAACGGAAATGTCGTTGCTGCCGTTGCTGTTTAAGACACTGCCGCTAATTCCGCTTGCGAAGAACGTCAGGCGCGTCCGCTTGTCTGATCCGAAATAGCCCGGACTCGTCACTTCAAAATTCGACGCAATCAGGTTCAGACCATTCGCAACGGCGACACTGCCGTTTTCATCCTCATTCGTCGTCATGATCCGCGCCGCGTTGCGCTCGACGCTGACCACTCCCTCACAGATGTAGCCATCCTGCGACGAGACGATCACTTCCGCCATTCCCTCTGTCACCTCTGACGGCATGACAAACTTAACGGCTGACGGCGACGCGTACACCACAAATGCCGCAGCGCCATTAACGGTCACACTCAACCCGCTCACCTCGTATGGCAGAGTTCCGTCAGGCGACTGCGATGCAAAGTTGGTCTGCGAAGTCATCGGCTGGACGTTGCCTGCACCGGAAATCGAAGCGATGCTCGACGGCGCCACCGAAGAAACCGACGTCATTCCATAACCGGTGTTCGCCTGGCCCACCACGATGTTGGTCCTGGTATTTGTGGCCGTAGCCTGATCGAGAGTCGTCTTCGAAATGTTGCCGAAACGCATCAGATCTTCAGCGATCGCGAGATGTGTGGCTATGCGAAGCAGGTTGTTCCTGATGTTCGGACTAGACGCGACTTTCATCGCCAGTCCGGCAGTCGCCGTACTGAACAGGATCGCCGATCTGATCTGCACATCGATCGCCGGCATTGTCGCGCCGAATGACGACGCTTCGAGTTGAAACTCGGAATAAGCCTGTTTGATGTCGGCAGTCAGCAGCGTTATGTCGGAAGCGAGTGCTGCGTTTGAATCGGTTGTGATATCAGCCGCGCCCGCATATACCTGCGACTGCGTCTGTGTGACGAGCGATCCCGCACGACCTCTCGCGCGGTTCACACTGTTGGGCGAATTCGTAACCGTAATCGACACAACCGCTGACGTGCTGCTTACGCCGGTGTTGTCCGTAGCCTTCGCGGTCAGGTTGTAATTGCCCTTCGGCACGCTGTTCCAAACGATGCCGTACGGACTGCTCGTGTCAGTACCGATCAAATTAGTGCCGTGGAAAAACTCGACCTTTGAAATTCCGTCAGAATCAGTCGCAGTTGCTGCGAGCGTGATGTTTTCTCCCGCCACGAAAGTCGCACCAGTCGGCGGGACGGTCAGCGTCACCTGTGGTGCACCGGGCGCAGGAGTCGGCGTCGGCGTTGGTGTAGGCGTCGAACTCGGCGCGGCTCCGCCGAAGTAGATACCACTGACAACGGCGGTCTTGCCGCCGATCTTGTTTACGATGATCTTCACGCGGCCGCGAACGTCCCAGACGAGATACTGACCGCCGTTGAACGATGAGACGTTACGCGAGTTGAGCAGAACGTTTGTGGCCCAGTCAACGACGTCAACACGCTGCGAACGGTTGTTGCCGTCCCAGTCGACTGCGTATAGCGCGACGCGATGTGTTAAGCCGTCGGTAAGATTAATGTCGATCGTTAAGAACGAATTCGATTCCCATCTTGCAGCAATACGGTCAGCGCCGCTCGCTTTCTGAAGCGCCCTTACGTCCGTTGTGGATGCGGCCCAGGTTGGCGATGAGTTTCCGACCACGTTCACTTGCGCGTACGACGGATATTTCACCTGATCGTTGATCGTGTTGTAGCCGTCGCCGCCGTACGTGTTCTTCCAGGTACCCTTCGTCGTGGTATCCGACTGGACGAACGTTACGCTTGCTTCGGGAACAGGTGTGGGAGTTGGTACTGGCGTGGGGGATGGTGTTGGAGTCGGAGTGACGGACGGAGTCGGTGTCGGGCTCGGCGTTATCGTCGGAGTCGGCGTCGGCGTCGGGGTTGGCGTCGCTACCAGACCGCCCTGCGCCGCAACCAACATATCGATATCCGCCCCTACGCCCGCGATAGGACTGCGCCAGTCAGCGGGTATTATCAAAGAATCAGGATAATTATTGCCTGTTGGGTATGCGGCTCGATCATAGGGCTTCACTATTGTATTTTCCGTAAATACCGTGCCCGGCGTGTACTTATTGAGCGCTACCGTTCCACCCGACACTCCATCCCCAACGATACCGTAATCATGGTCGATCGTAAGATTATTCGTATACCGGAAGCCGTTGGAAACCTCACCATAGAGCGTCATCAGGTTTCCTTGCTGTACATGGGTATTGCGATGAATCGACACATTCTCGAAGCCGTTTTGGGTAAGGAATGCTCCTCGTATTTGGTGGAAGAGATTATTACTGACAGTGAGGTCCATTCCGCGTACAGAGGTCGAGCCGGCTGGACACTTCCCAAAAGCAGACTCCGCTTCGTTGTCTTTGCCAAGTAAATTCAATCCGCCCTCAGCATTCGTCACCGTGTTATTCGTGAATGTTATTTGCTGCACGGTGGACCAGCTCGCCGAACACTCCTGATTTCTCACAGTTAGGAGAACTGCTTTACCATCTTGACCATCCGTCCAGTTGTTCTGCATCACGTTGCCGTCAACCACTGCACGCTTAGTTGCTTTGAACTCCAGGAGGTTCTTCACTGTCCAGTGCCTGCCCGCGTAAGTCGGATCCCCGACCTTCCACGACAACGGCTTGAACAGATGATTGCGCCTTATCTCAATATCCGCCGGCATTAGTGCCTCGCTGGCTGAGTCGGCGCCGCCAAACATGATGTTCTGCGTTGACGCTTCGATGTAGTTGTTAATTATTCGAATGGGGCCGGGGCCGTTCCATCCGGCGATACCTTGAGCCTCAATGCCAACCATGTGGATGTTGGAAATGTGAGAATTCTTTACCTCACATTCCGCGCAGTTTGCTGACACTCCGCGCTGTACGTCCTGATCAGCAAAACCGTGAATGTAGCTTCTATCGATCGAAAGATGATGAGGCACTGAGCTAAGCGTCGTTTGTGAGGAGCGGCCCTCGCCAAAGCGGATGAGATCGTAGACCACCGTGGTCGCAGTGCTGGTGGAAAACTCGATGCCCTGGAAACGATAATGGTGCGCTCCCGCGACCGTCTTCACGACCGGCTCCGCGGGAGTTGAAGATTGCAGTTTGGCGAATAACGCGGATTGTGACGGATTTACGCGGATACCTTCGGGCAACTCGCTGATGCGCGAGCTCTGAATCACGATCTCGCCCGTGCCGCTTTTGAGCGGCAGCGTCAGGCTGACGGTGTAGACAGCTCCGGCTTCGAGAATGATCGTGTCGCCATACTGCGCCGCATTGACCGCTGACTGAACGTTTCCGCCCGCTGGTACTGTGATCGTAGCAGCGTTGGCGGAAAGCGCGACGGCGATCAGTATTACTGCGCTTTTGACCCAGTTATGAATTGAAAAGATAGTGAAACCTACCTGTTTGCGCGAACACTCAGCCATGTCAGCCTCACTTCAAGTGGAAAAATCAGCGAGCGGAGGAAGGAACCAGGGGCTGGTTGAGTGCAAATTTCTTAAATGGACGGAAATGTCCAGACCACGTGCAGTGCAGACGCACGTGGTCTCGATTTCATTCGAACCTGAAGTGAAATTGGGCGAAAAAGGAAGGAAAAGTCGGATGAGATTATGTCTACGGTTGCATCGAAAAAGTCGTAGAACATAGATCTGCCAGTCGCGGATGGATCTGGCACATCCGAAAGCCTTCGGCAGCTAGACGATCTCACCGGTCAAATTGATTAACGGCGAGACTCACAGCTTTGCGTCCCTGCTTCACAACAGGTTTGCCTTTATCGGTGCAATCGAACTGAAAAGAGCAAGCTACCGGGACTGATATTGCGGTAGCCAACATGTTTTGTCAAGTTTTAATTCTTTTATTATGAACGGGCGGTTGCGGTCAGAATGAATGATCCGCGTTACTTTCTTCTATGGATAAGACAATCGATCACTGTGAGGTCGTCGCACATGTTTAAGGTATGTGTGCCGCGGAGATCTTTCCGCCATTGCGGCAGAATCTGCGAAACTTCCTCTTCGCGAAATTCCGTTGGCGTCAGTTCGACGACTTTGTTGATCCTCATCCCGTAGCCGTAACGTTGCGACGAGTCCTGCGCGGGCCGGTACAAATCTCTTTTCCAGTAAAACGGACGGCCGGCAGGTCGTGAGTTTCTGACGTCCGACCGCACCGGGTTTTTCGCGTGCGGCTTCCATGGTCCAAGCGGGCTATCGCTGTAGTAAAGATGCAGCTCGTCTGAAAACTCGGTATCGGCAATCGCCACAAACATCCACCACACGCCCTCAACCTCAAACAGTGTCGCATCCCGGGCCGCGATACCTTCCAACAACACTGTCTCGAGTTTCCACTCGTGCGGGAACCGATCAGTCGAGTAGACCTCGATCGTTTTGTTACCCGCCGTCTCAGGAATCATGAAGTAGCGATCATTCCAGCGAAGCATAAACGGGTACGAGAGGTGGTAATCGCGCTTGAGCACGGGCGTGGCCTCGCTCGCACCCGACTTGCTCAACTCGATCACCGAGATGTGCGCCTTCTCGTCCTTGTAGAGGTACTCTTCAAAGAAAACAAAATACTTTCCCTCATATTTCACGGGAAACGGGTCGGCCCAAAATTTATCCTTCGGCGGAACCAGATAGTTAAAGCGATAGAAACTGTTGTTCGGATCGTCAGGGCTATTTCTGAACCGGAAAGCAAGCTGCCACTGATCGAAGAAGAAGGAGTAGCGGACCTTTTGCGCCGCATAAGACCAGGTGAGTTTACACAATCGCGGCAGCAGCTCAGCGTTTGTCGGCATCTTGAGCAGACGATTGTAGTAAGGCCGGAAGACGTTCGCGTCGCTCGTGACTTTTCCGTTCTCGTACAGCTCTTTCAGTTTCCTCAAAACGAAACTCGACGAGCGCCAGTAGAGATTGTTCCTACTGCCCTTTACTGAAAACCGATCGATCGTGCGTGACCATCCGCGGCTGATGACTTCGCCGTTGTCGAGATCTTCCGACAGGATCTGCAACACCGCACCGGAAATCGGTGATCCGTCCATGACTTCCCAGAAGCCCGCTGGTCCACCGCGATTCACGAGATTGTCGCCGTGGTGATACGACCAAACACCGTGCTTCGCAATCCGCAGTGCTTCTCCGCGCAGAATTCTGAAACCATGCGAGATGACAACGTCCAGATCGAAACTGCGAATCTTTTCAACAGCATCATCCGGAAACCAGTCGGAAAACTTCTTCATCACCGGCATCACGCCTAATACTGGAACACCGGAAAGCAGATCCCCAATATCCACGTCTTCAAACGCATCGTCTTCCGCGAGCGAGACACGGTTATCCACGCGGTTGTACAGCGCGTATAGCAGGTACTTCCGGTTCTTCCAGTAACTCTGAAGCCGGCCGCGCGGTTCGCTCGTCGCTTCGTTTTTTACGACGAGGCAGATCTCGGCGAAGTCAGACGATCGCATGTCGTTGATGATCTTCGAGATCCAACGTGGTTGCGTTAGCGAGTCGACAAGCAGTCCGATACGGAGGGGTCGTTTTGAATCGTTCGGCGTGGCGGTCATTCCGGTGTCATTGGGGAGTCTTCGCGTTGAACTTCAATTTATCCCAATCGGCTCCCACGCCTTTGTAAGGACTGCCGGGGCTGAGGCGATACTCGCCTTTCTCGAAATTCACAAAACCGACGCGATCGACCGACGCCGGATACTGGTTCTCTTTCGGATACTCCGACGCTTTGGCGCCAATCACAACATTGTTTCTGAAGACGCCATCAGCCGCGTACTTCCTGAGCGCCACGGTTCCTTCACCAAAGCCGTCGCCAACCAGGCCGTAACCTTTGCTGCCACGGATCGTGAGGTTGTCGGTATAGACAAACTTCTGTGACGGCGTGCCGTAAAGAGTCATGATATTGCCGGTTTGGATGTGCGTGTTGTGAGTGAAAGTCACGTTGTCAAAGCCGTTAAAGACGAGAAACGGGCCTCTTATGTCGTAGAACAGGTTATTACTAACTAATACATCAGATCCTCGCTTTGATGTCGATCCCGCGGGACACTTGCCGTAAGCTGGCTCTGCCTCGTTGTCCTTGCCTAAAAAGTTCATACCGCCTTGGCCGTTGGTAACTATGTTGTTGGTAAATGTCACCTGCTGCACGGTGGACCAGTTCGCCGTACACTCCTGATTTCTCACGGTTAGGAGAATTGAGGTACCATCTTGGCCATCCGTCCAGTTGTTCTCCATCACATTGCCGTCGATCACCACGTTCTTCGCGCTCTTCAACTCTAAAATGTTCTTTACCGTCCAGTGCTTGCCCGCGTAAGTCGGATGTCCGACTCTCCATGACAACGGCTTGAACATGTAATTGCCACGAATTTCGATGTTCGACGGAATGAGAGCCTCGGAAGCCGAGTCGGCGCCGCCAAACATGACGTTCTCGCCGGCTGCTTCGAGGTGGTTGTTGATGATCTGAAAAGGACCCGGGCCGTTCCAACCGCCGATGGCTTGCGTGTCGTAACCGACGCCGTGGATGTTTGAGATGTAAGAGTTGCTGATGGTCGTATGAGCGCTGTTCAAGGCCACGCCGCGTTGCACGTCCTGTGTGTCGTGGCCGTGGATGTAGCAACGATCGATGATGAGATGATGTGGGACGGAGTCGACCGTCTTTTGCTCTCTTCGGCCGCCGCCGAAACGGATTACATCGTAGACAATCTTGCTCGAGCTATCTGTTGAAAACTCGATGCCCTGGAAACGATAGTGATGTGCTCCGGGAGCAGTCGCGAGCACCGGATCGGGACTGGGTGTCTGTAGTTTTGCGAATAACGCGGATTGAGACGGATTTACGCGTGCGTTTTCCGGTATCTCACTTATGCGTGAGCTTTGAATGACGATCTCGCCGGTGCCGGTTTTTTGTGGGAGAGTGAAGTTGCCGGTGAAAGTCGCGCCTGCCTGAACGACTATCGTGTCGCCGTATTTTGCGGCATTGATGGCTGCTTGCAGGCTGTCTTTCGGCCCGACGTTGATGATGCGTTTGCCGTTCTGCCAGGTTTCGGTATATGTCCCGGTGAGTTGTCTGAGGGCAACGACGACGCCGACCGTACCCACGACAGCCAAAACACTTAGCAACACCATCGACTTCGATACATTCATCTTGTCCCTACTTCTTCTCAAACACAAACTGGTTACAACCTAATCCGACATTGCCGCAGTTCAGCTTCGTCAACTGAAAACCGCGCTCTTTGCAAAAGTCGAAAACTTGATCTGGAGTCGATACTTCATATGGATATCCGCCCACCCAATCGATGATGTCGCGCCACTTCGTCATGCCGCGATTGCGGCGATACATCGTCCACGAATCAATATAAAGACGCGGATTCAGCGTGAGCACTGACTTGGCCATCAATTTCACTTCGCCGGGGATTGTCACCAGGGCCGCAAACGGCGTTCTCAGAATTCCCGGCAAGCCGCAATACGTTTTTTTGATCCAGTGCCAGCGCGCGCTCTGGCTGCCGGTGTCGTTGTAAAGCGCGATGAACAACTTTCCGCCGGGCGCCACGCGCGCCTGCGCATTCTCCATCGCGAGCCACAGATTTCCGGTGTGATGCAACACGCCCCACGAATAAACGACGTCGTATTGCCCGAGCGAGTTCATGAAATTTGTATCGAGCGCTGATGCTTCCTGGATCTTCCACGAATCGTCGTCGTCAAAGTAGTTTTTCTTCAGCTCGCGCGTACACGCAACAGACTTCGGATCGAAGTCGAAGGAGTGAACACGCGCGCCTAAACGACGCGCCGCAAGACTGAACAAGCCACTGCCTGAGCCGATGTCGAGAAAGGTCTTGCCGGCGAGCGAGTCGACTTCAAGCATCTCCCTTAACGAATTCTCCGCCTGCTGAATGCGCTCGTCGTCAACAGCCGCGAGAAACTGCGACCAGTTCTGTCCAAACTCGAATCTCTCTCCACGAGCAATTTCAGCAGCGTTCGTATTCGTCGTCATTCTCTGAATCCTGTTAGTAGTTAATCACGTAATAAATCATCTTGACATACTCAGTCGGCACTGATTTCCATCCCTTCACGCTCAGCCACCACGTCTCCGGCGGGGGCGACTCCACGCCCGGCCTTGCACTGATCAACCCGATTCGAATCCCTGTATCCCGAAAAACCCGCGAGAACACCCACAACGCGCGACGCGAGTGATAAGCCGACGTTACGATCAGGATCGAGTGCAGCCCTTGCTGTTGCGCATAATCTCTCATGACCTCGGCCTCTTCGTAAGTGCCCGCCACCGGCTTCATCACCACGTCGATGTTCTCATCCGGCACGCCTGCGTTTTTCAGCTCTTCCAAAGAACGCTCGTAGTAGAATAGGTTCCGCTGTTCCGCGCTGGACCATGGCCCACGCTCGTTGTCGTTAGTTATCAAGATCCGCTGCGAGCGACCTTCGAACAAGAGACGCGTCGCTTCGTGCGTGCGTTCTTTATATGTCGCCGAACCGCCCAGCACGAGGATCGCATCCGCTTTATCGAGCGGAGCTTCTGTTATCAACGCCTTAGCACCGGCCCACGCCGCGAACGGCCAAATCAAGATACAGCAGCTAACGATCTTGAGAATCGTGCGGCGCCGTATCACCAGCAGATTCCCTGATATCCATC
>DAIOGT010000132.1:0-13463 GCA_036745095.1 Pyrinomonadaceae bacterium | reverse complement strand
TTCGCGTTTGACTCTCAAAGGTCTTGAAACGGACACGCTCTATCTAGTTTTCAAAGATCGATTCCAAATTGTATTTGGATTGCCTTACAGACGATTCAAACTCGCCCCAAGCAAACGGGGATATTAACCAACGACCTCCACTATGTCAAGCGACGTGCGCTACATTCTCCGATTTATCCGGAGAATAAAAAATGCCGCAATCTCCTCGCAATCATTCGAGGAAAAGCGACACTGAAGGTCACCGAAAAATTCCCTGTTCTCAAACCCCTTGATGCCCCTCCTAAAGAGGAATGGGCATTATAGGGACAAAATCTTACTTGTCAATACCTCGTGGCACTCGCAGCCAAACTTTATTTGCTTGCGTGAGGTACCACGTTTTCAAAGGCGAGGAGTTAGATGCCACTTAAGTTCTCGCGTTGTCTATTTCGAAAGAACTTTTTTCGCTCCTCACAACGCATCGCCGACTTCTTCTCTCGCGTTTCAAGGCGAGCGATTGGATGCCTCTCAAGCCGTCGGGTTGTCCAGCTTGGAATAGTAACTTCCTTGATAACAGCCTCTACAAAGAGCGTCGCCGTTGTCGTCGATCACTTCCCGTCCGTCGTTAACACCCTCTTCGCAAACAGTGCAGATCACGCGCGAACGCGGGCTGCCGGGCGCGTCGAAATCTCTCAATTCAAGACTCACCAACTCTGTCTTGAATAACTCGTCATCCGTAGCTTCTGAATACGCGCGAAACTGTCGCGTACGCTTGTCTGCGATCTGCGAATAGCGGTCGTCCGCGAGAGCGCGGGAACTTTCCAGCGCCACGATCCGCACTGCCCGCTTCGTTTCAGTGTTCAGAAACGTTGCTGCCACTTTGCCATAATCAATGTACTTCAAACTTCGCTTTCCAAGCCGTACTCCAGTAACGGCGCTGATCGCATCAGTCATGCAGCGATCAATCTCTACCCAGACGATGAGCTTCTTGCGATCCGCGCCGCGAGGGTCGTCGATATCAAGCAAGCGACATCCGAGCAGCGCCATGCGTGTGCCGAGCAGTTGACCCGCACACATGTGGCCGTGCAGCCGCTCGCACTCCTTTAGAAGGGTCTCGATTTTTTCCATCTGCGAACCGAATGTTCAGAGTTAAAGCTAATGCTCAGAGTTCAAGCTTTAGCTTGTTGCGTGACAGCCTACGAACGCAAGTCAAAGCTTGAACTCTAAACTTTAGACCGCAAATAGTGAATGAGCAATGGCAAGTCTGACGCAACGAATACCGGGACCATTTCACTCTCCGTCGCAATCCCAGTCTGCACATCAGAAACGTAGACGGCAGTTGTTTTCGACATCAAACGCCGGGCGGAGCTTTTAATCTTGTCACTGTCCGACCGTCGCACCATTACAAACTGATCGGGATTGACAAACTCGGAGAAGCTGTTGCCCTCGATGAATACGCCGGGTGACTTTACTCGAGCGAGTGCCTGTTTAATGCCCTCTTCGATCTGATTGTCAGTGGCGATCAGCCAATGGACATTCGCAGCCCCTGCGTCCCAGTAGCGGCCTGTGTCTTTGCCTCGTTCGTCCGTCTCATTGCGACCCGAACGTACGAGTGGCTTTTCAGACAAAAGATGACTCACGCAACAGGCTTTCGGATCTTTGCCGCACGAGCGGAAGTGACCGCGAGTGGTCTTGATTGCTTCCCAACCGGGAAATGCCTTGAGTAGCTCGCAGACGAGCGTCGTCTTGCCAACGTTGGAAGTAAATCCGCCAATCCCGATGATAGTAGGACGCATTCTTACAAATTATGCTGAGTTCAGGAACTCTGAACTACAATACTACCGCCGGCGCCGCCCTTGTGGAGCGATGTTGGGCGCGGTCACCTTCAACACGCCGCGCGCGTCCTTATACAGACTGTAACGAACTTCCTTGACTGGGCCACCCTCCTCTTCCTGCAACTGGATAGTGAAACTCTTGCTTTCACCCTGCCCTTCGAGCCTCGCCGGCAAATAGCCTTTCAGATCCGGACTCCGGTACGCCGTGTAGTGCTCCTGGTTACGCTTGTCGTAGCCGAGAACATAGATGCGATCAAAATCAGGCCCCTCAACTCCCTGCTGCTGATTCGAGCTGCTCTTCTCAAGAATCAACCAACTTCCGGGCTTCTCTTCACGGCCCGCATCCCTGCTGGTTTTTTCTCTGTCCCCGTCAAGACGCTGCCAACCCACAAACTCGCGCCCGCCACGATAAAAAATGATGTCACTCGGCACCGTGAGCCCAACTTGCTTCCCGTAAATCCAACCAGCTGGCGCCGGCGAAGCGTCCGCCGGAAGTCTTACTCTGTACCAGAGCTCATTCGTTTCTTCCGGTTCCTTCTCTTCGCCCTCCTGCCGCCCCACTCTGGCACTGCCTTGTTGCGCGCTTCCAGCCTTGGGCGCCACGTCAGTTTCGATCGCTTCGGAAGACTTCGGCTTCGGCACACGCTTCCAGCCAATGATCTCGAAACTCGAACCACTGTCGAGTCGCATCATGATGTTTTCATTTCCACTACGATCCGGAGTGAGCCGGAGGTTGGAACTCGCGCGCAGCTGGCCGGTCGCCTGCGCCGGAACGTCTTTATCTTCGGCAGCTAACTTCTTCGACTCTTCGAGCACGTCGTCAGGCATGACGTTACGAGCTTCAATCCAGCCTTCCGTCATATCCGTGTCACGGGCTTTGACTCGGAGCCATCGTTCTTTTCGCGTGTGGTCGCTGGGATCCGTGACGTCGGTGGATTCAAGTATGTCTACGACGTCTCCACGATTCACTTGCAACAGGTCAGCCGCAACGACGGCAGTCGAGCTGCGAACCTGAGCGCGTCGCGCGACGATAACGCCCGTGCTGCTCTTGTTCGCGAGTGTCGAGCAGCCAAGCGACAGCAATAGCAGCGCGAAAACAACGATGGTCTTGTTAAATCTCATTACTTCTTTTGACCTGCTACTTTCGATATCCGAGAGAACGAAGCAAACGCTTTTGATCCCCGGTTAAATCGCGGCTCACTCGTAGCTGAGAACTGGTGCCGGACGAATCTATCGTAAACCCATACGCCGGCAAAAGCCGCTCGAGTTCGAGCCTCGTGCTGTTTTCAATATACGTCTTCGTAAAGTCCCTGCTGGCGGGTGACGAACCCAGCACGCCGATTATAACTTCATTCCCGTCCACATCGTCACCCGCGGGGCGACTGAAGAGCTCGCGGTACGTCGCGGCGAGCGTAGTCGCCCCTCCTGATTCGTTCCGCACCAACAAATCGTAAAGAAACGCTACCAGCATTCCTTTGTCATAGACGAACGAACCGGGTGTGGTCCAACGTCGCTCCGAAGCCTCGATTAAAGACTGATCGTCTGCGAAGGAAAGATACGAATCGTAGACACGCGCGAGAGTATCGAGGTATTCCTTGAAGTTAATGATGTTCAACTCGAGTGCCGTACGTAACGCGATGTAAAGAGTAAATCCCTCGAAGAACCAGTCGTAATCTCCGTCAAGCCGCAGCGAGTTTGGAATCCAGAGATGAAACAGCTCGTGTGTGAAGATGACGCCGAGTTGGCCAATCCAGTTTGTGAAACTCGCGGCCGGATCGATTAGCAGGAGAACAGTGGAACCTCTGGTTTCCGCGCGCCACTTTGTGCTACCGGCCCCAACTGGAAGCGGCGCGATCATGATCGTTGATCTACCCGTTAACCGGAATCCCGTCAGCTCAAGATACTTCTTCATCACCTTGCCGGCAGTCTGCAACGCGGCGCCTTCCTTGAATTTCCAGACGCCGCTCAGAACCAGATTGAGCTGCATTCCGTCGATAGTGTTTGAAGTTTTTCGAACTGAATTACCAACGAAGAAGATCGCTTTTTCCGGCGATGCAACTTCGTAACGCCCATCTGCGTCGGGTGAAAAGGACGATTCCACCGTCCAACCCTCAGGCAATACGAACGCGGCGGAAAGGCTATGAACTTCACGCGGAATCAAGTCGGCGAACATTAGAAAGCCGCGATCGTCAACGAGCCAACTGAGGTGAGAAACGGCAGCAAGCGTGGGCTTGGGAAGTTTGACTGTGTAACTGATTCTGCCGGCCTCGCGATCAGATCGGAACTCGCCGGCAGCCGCCTTCTCGACAACCGCATCCACCGCCCGAAAATTCTCGATTCGTTCGGCAATGCCAAGTACTCCCGCATACGCATTTCGAAAGGACCATGAGCGGACCGGCGTCGAGAGTTCTGCCTCGACATTTATTTCAGACGGGGCGCCAAGCGTAATCTTTACGCGACTGTGAACGGTTTGCTTTGCGGCGCCAACGCCGGCACAAAGCAGGATCAATAAAAACGCGCAGAGTGTGTGGGCGGGAGCTTTTATCAAGTATTTTGTGTACAATTCCGAGGCTCCCTGAATCTAACACATCCGACAATGACCAGCATGTTGACGAAGGCAATCCAGAGCCATGCGGCCTCGCTGAAGCGCGGCCTCGGTCTGTTGCTGGTCGTCTTCATCTTTTACGGAACCACCGTCGAGGCCGCTCACCGGCACGGGCGCATAATGTCGTCGCCCAGTGATGCCACTGCCTTAACCAATTCGGAGCAAACATCAACTCCGCTCGGAAGCAAGGTCGGATGCAGCGACTGTCTCATCTGCCAGTTACATCAGAGCTCCAACACTACGCTTACCGCTTTTCGAATTGCGGATCCGCCGAGTGCAACTCGGATTAAACCCGCAACCGCACAACCGCGAAAAGTGCTGTCGCAAGTGACGTGTCCGTCCGCAGGGCGCGCGCCTCCTTCTATTCTCTAAATAATTCGCTCCTCGGGACTCTTCCCAGCAGACGCTTGGCAAAAAGCGCCTGCGCGGCATCCATTCAGTCGATGCAGATTGACTGCGAATGGACCAGGGCTCACAAAATCAGGAGATTGGAAGCGATGCGCTTTATTCATAAAATCAATACCTGGAAGACACTTCGGCGTATTCCGTTTGCACTTTTACTTGCCGGCTCGATCAGTTTGCCGGTTCTCTGCCAATCAACAAATGCATCCGCGACCCTGCGCGGCAGAGTCACGCTGGGCGAAAGCGGTAAACCTGTTCACCACGTCCTGATCACGATTTTACAGCTGAAACGCACGGTCGATACTGACGACGACGGGAGATACGAGTTTCGGGGATTGCCGCCGGGCAGGTATGACGTCCTCGCCCATCTGGATCGCGTTCCCGATACAGTCAAGACCGTCGATCTCACCGGGGGTGAAGGCACGCTCGATTTTCAGATCGAGCTCAGCGGCGTGCGTGAGGAAGTCACCGTTTCGGCAACGGGCACAGAGCAAGCCGTCAGCAGCTCGATTCAATCAGTCGACGTGCTCGGTTCGATGGAGCTCGCAAAGAAGAGTCCGGTGTCGCTTGGTGAAGCACTCGACGGCGAGTTAGGCATCGCCAAACGAAGCTTTGGTCCGGGCACTGCGCGTCCGGTTATCCGATCATTCGATGGTGATCGCGTGCTTGTTTTGCAAGACGGAAATCGCGTGGGCGGCCTCGGTTTTGAGTCGGGCGACCACGCCGAGCCGGTAGATGTCCTCACGGCTGAAAGAGTAGAAGTCGTTAAGGGGCCCGCCACTCTGCTGTATGGGAGCAATGCCATCGGCGGCGTGGTAAACACAATTACGGGTCACGACTCTCCACACAACGGCGTCAATGGTTATGTGACTGCCCTTGGCAGCACGAACAGCAATCAGGGAGGCGGCAGTGCTGGCATTGAATACGGCGGTAAGCGCTGGCTGACGTGGGCGAATGCCGGCGGCCAACGTTCCGCAGATTACGACACGCCAATCGGTCGTGTAGAAAACTCGTTTTCGAAAGAGATTAGTACCGCGGCCGGATTTGGTTTCTATCCGCAGAAAGGTTTTTTCAGTTTCAATTACAACTTCAACAAACGACGCTACGGTATTCCGGTCGATCCGGCGGAAGTGGATCCTGAAGTCGTCGAACTCAATCCGCGACGTCACAGCATCGAGTTGCGCGGCGGCTTTCGCGAGACGGGAACGTTCATCAACTCCGGAACATTCTCGGTCCAGTACAACAACTATGCGCACGCGGAACTAAACTCGATTACGGGAGAGACGGGAACGTCTTTTAAGAACAACACCTTTCTTTACCAGGGGATCTTTGACCAGCGAAAAACCGCTAATGTCTCGGGCCGTTTTGGCTTCTGGGGTATGCAGCGAGATTTCTCCGCGACGGGTGAAGAAGCACTCGCTCCCCCAACCAAGCAAAACGCTTTTGCAGTTTTTGCACTCGAGACTTTCGACTTCGAGCGCGTCTCATTACAGTTGGGTGGCCGGCTGGAAAATAATCGCTACAGCCCTGAACCGTCAGGAGCGCGGGGGATTCTTCCAGACAGAAGCTTCACAGGATTCTCCGGGGCCGCCGGTGTGCGTGTCGGCCTTTGGAAGGGCGGAGCGTTCGTTGCCAACTATTCCCATTCCTACCGAGCTCCGGCGCTCGAGGAGCTGTATAACCTTGGACCACACCGTGGTAATCTCGCGTTCGAAATCGGTGATCCGGATCTCACACGCGAGCTTGGTGACGGTCTCGATTTCGGCGTCCGGCATAATTCGAAGCGCGTTAGGTTCGAGGCGAACGGTTTTTATTATCGAATCAAAGACTTCATTTTTCTAGCGCCGACGGGCGACATTGAAGACGGACTTACCGTCGCCGAGTATGATCAGGCGATAGCACGTCATGGAGGCGTCGAAGCGCGGCTTAATACAGCGCTGCACAAGAATGTTTGGCTCAACACGGGTCTCGATTACGTGAGCGCGGAGCTAAGCGCGACCGACACGCCTTTGCCGCGCATCCCACCGTTACGTGGGCGCATCGGCCTGGAGCTGAGACATAAGGGCCTGTTGCTGAATCCCGAGTTCGTCATGGCGAATCGCCAGGCTCGGACTTTCCCAACCGAGACGGAGACAGCGGGTTATGCGGTTTTTAACCTCTCCGGGTCGTATTTGATTGCTGGCCAACATGCGGCGCACATTATCTCCTTCAACTTTTTCAATGTCGGAGATGCGCTTTACCGCAATCATCTCTCGTTCATCAAAGAATTTGCGCCGGAGATGGGACGAGGGCTGCGCGTCACCTACACGCTGCGATTTTTCTGATAAAAAATGCTGAACCAGCGAGTTGACATCGACGTATCCTACGCGAGAGGATTCATCCGTGAGCCTGGTCAAGATCATCGTTATCACGATAATCGTCATTCTCAGCATCTTGCTCTTCGGCCGTTTTTTCGTCTAGCTGAACGCCGGGTGCTGCGTTTCGCGCTTATAATTACCCTCCTCGTCTGTTTTTGCGTCGCGGCTCCGCCAACCACTGTTTTTGCACAGCAAACCGATGATGACGATGACGTCATCCGCGTCAACACCGATCTACTGCTCTTTCCCGTACGTATTCGCGACAAGAAAGGACTGGCCGTCCCCGGTCTGACCGAGCAGGATCTTTTGGTCAAAGATCAAGACCAGGTCACGACCGGTATCTATTTTTCGCCGGGCGCCGACCGTGTGGCTCTGCTGTTCGCACTCGACCAGTCAGGCAGCCTGCGCCAAATCATCTCGCAACAACAGGAAGCGGCGCTCGCGCTCTTCTCCCGTTTCGGGGAACGATCGAGCGTTGCGATACTTCGTTTCTCTGACAGGTCTTCACTCGTCACACCCTTCACACAAGACGTTGCCGCTGCGCGCTCCGCCTTCAGATTCGCTGCCGCACCAAATCAACAGACTGCCATCTTCGACGCGGCGGCACGGGCAGTTCTGGCCTTCGACGATCTTCCGAAAGTTCGCTCTGAGCGTCGCATCGTCGTACTGATCAGCGACGGATTAGACACACGCAGTCGCACCAGCGCCGACAGCGTTATTGATGCCGCCTGGCAGAGACGTGTTTCGTTTTATGTAATTCATTTGCCGCTCTTCGAGCCACGCGAAGGACGTCTCGAAGTGCGACGCGCAAGTAAAGGCTTCAAAGACCTGGCAGAGAAGACGGGAGGCAAATACTTCCTCGTCGGCGATGCGAAGTCGGCACTCATGCCGAGAGAGAACGATCTAACGCCGATCTTCCACGCCATCGAAGAAGATTTGAAAAGCCAGTACCTTTTGGGTTTCTATATATCCGAATCGTCGCGCGACAATCGCAAGCATGTTTTTTCCGTGAGTATGAAACCGCAAGGCGTGGAATACTCAGTGGGACAGCGAGGCTATTCGCGCACACACAAATTCATGATTAATCTGCCACCGGGAACGACAACACTTCCTGATTAAGTTCAGCGCAAGCTAAAGCTTGAACGCTTGAACTCTAAACAAGAGCTACTGCATGACTGATACCAGCGACCTTCGACCTATTCGACGCGCACTGATCAGCGTCTCCGACAAAACGGGCATAGTAGACTTCGCTCGGGAGCTCACGCACTTCAACGTAGAAATCATCAGTACAGGCGGCACCGCGAAAACACTGCGCGACGCGGGCATCACAGTACGCGACATCTCAGACATCACAGGATTTCCGGAGATGATGGACGGCCGCGTAAAGACTCTGCATCCGCGTGTGCACGGTGGACTGCTTGCGCTTCGTGACAACGTGGAACACGTCGCCGCAATGCAGGAGCATGGGATCGAGCCGATCGACCTCGTTGTCGTGAACCTTTATCCATTCGCGGAGACGATCAAACGTCAAGGCGTTACGCGTGAAGAGGCAATCGAACAGATCGATATCGGTGGACCCGCAATGATTCGTTCCGCAGCCAAGAACGCGAGCTTCGTGGCCGTTGTCGTGGCGTCAGGGCAGTACGTGCGAGTTGTTGATGAGTTGAACCAAAACAACGGCGCATTGTCGTTCAACACCAGAAACACGCTCGCTCAGAAAGCGTTTGAGCACACCGCGCAATACGACCTCATGGTCAGCTCGTATTTGGCCGGCACCGGCGATACGCTGCCGGATCGTCTGACTTGGACCATGAATAAGATCGCGGACCTGCGGTACGGTGAAAACCCGCACCAAAAAGCTGCGCTCTACCAAACTTCCACGAGTGGTGGCATCGCGAACGCTGCTGTTCTCTCGGGCAAGGAGATGTCGTTCAACAACTACGTGGATGCTGAAGCCGCGTGGGAACTTGTCTGCGACTTTGAACAAACGGCGTGCGCAATCATCAAACACACGAATCCGGCGGGCGTTGGTCTCGGAGAAACGGCCTCTGAGGCGTACGTGAAGGCGTTGGCAACCGACCCGGTTTCGGCGTTTGGTGGAATCGTGGCTTTCAATGGTTCCGTCGATGAGGCTGCGGCGCGGGAAGTGACGAAGATCTTCACTGAGGTCGTGATTGCATTTGATTACGACGCACCTGCGCTCGAGATACTGCAGGCAAAAAAAAATCTGCGGGTGATTCGGATGAAAGCGGGCGAAGAGCTGGGAGGCGTCGAGCTCAAACAGATTGGCGGTGGCATGCTGGTCCAAACGACAGACGATCACAAGCTTGATCCTAAGGAGCTCAATGTCGTCACCACACGCAAACCGACTGACGAAGAGATTCGCGCGTTGCTGTTTGCCTGGATTGTTTGCAAGCACACGAAGTCAAATGCGATCGTCTACGCGCGGGCGGATCAGACGGTCGGTGTCGGCGCGGGACAAATGTCGCGTGTAGACTCGGTGAAGATCGGGGCCATGCGAGCGCAGTTGCCTGTGGCGGGCTCGGTACTCGCATCAGATGCGTTCTTCCCGTTTCGCGATGGCATCGATGAGGCTGCGCGGCATGGGATCACGGCGGTGATCCAGCCGGGCGGCTCCGTCCGGGACGACGAGGTAATCGCCGCCGCAAACGAGCATGGACTCGCGATGGTTTTCACGGGAATCCGTCATTTCAAGCATTGAGTATGGCAACTGATTCACGGATGTTAGAATCCGTGGCACAATTTGGGCCCGGAAGTGAGCGTTAAATATGGCTGACAATCAAGAGCTGATTAATAACATCCCCTCGATACGCTGTCGCTATTGCGGCCAGCGAAACCAGATTCGCACGGACGCCGGCGACGCACGCTGCGGCCGTTGCCGGTTGCCGCTTTCCGATGAACCGCACAAGAAATTCGCGCGTCTCGACAAAGATCAATACATTCATCCCGCCGATCGCCGTGCGCTTGCAGCACTCCGCGCGATCCCGGGAATCGACACAGCGCTGAAGAAACTTCTCGCGGTCACAGGCGAGTCGGCCATTCGCGTCATCTTCACTGCGAGCGCGGTGAAGGTCACGCCGACGCAGTGTCCGGATCTTTACGCGAAGCTCCAGATCGCCTGCACCACGCTCGGCGTCGATATGCCCGAGCTCTTCGTGCAACAAAACCCGATCGTCAACGCCTTCACGGGCGGCGTCGAACGACCGGTCATCGTTCTCTATTCACAACTGATCGAGCGACTCAGCGACGACGAAGTACTCGCCGTCGTTGCTCACGAAGTTGGTCACATTCACGCTGAGCACGTGCTCTACCTGACTGCCGCTCGCTTGATCGAGTTTCTTGCAAAGAGCGCCGTGCTCGCCTCGCCGCTGACTTTCATCGTCAAGGAACTACTCACGATGAGCATGCGCGCCGCGCTGCTCGCGTGGGCCAGACGCGCCGAGTTGTCGTGCGACCGCGCCGCACTGCTAGTCACTCAGGACGCAAACGTGATAGGCCGCACGATGATGAAACTAAGCGGAGGCACTTTCGCTTCGCGAGTCGATTACGATCAGTTCCTCGCGCAGGCGCGCGACTTCCAAAAGAACTACGACGAGAAAGCGCTCGATCGCTTCTGGGCTGACGTTATCAACTCGGGCATGAGCCACCCGTTTCCGGTTTGGCGTGTTTCGGAGATCCTGCAATGGGTTGAAAGCGGAGAGTACAAAGCTCTGATGACGGCGCCCGAAAGCGCAGCCGCATAATCAGCCAAAGGCACAAAACGCACAAATGCTGAAAGACAAAAATGGAATTATTTTTGGAGTCGCCAACAAGCGTTCCATCGCGTGGGCCACTGCGCAGGCCCTGCACGAAGCAGGCGCGAAGCTTGCCTTTACTTACCAGGGCGAGCGCCTGAAAGAAAATGTTGAAGACCTGACTCGTGAAGCGATGCCCGGATCGTTGTTGCTTTCCTGCGATGTGTCCAAACAGGAAGAAGTCGATCAAACGTTTCGAGAGGTCGCCGAGAAGTTTGGCCGGCTTGACTTCCTCATCCACAGTATCGCTTTCGCACCACGTGAAGCACTCGTCGGCGAATACCTGAACACATCGCGCGAAGCTTTTCTCACTGCTCTCGAAATCAGTGCTTATTCACTGCCGCAACTCGCACGCGCCGCTGCACCGTTGATGACCGAAGGCGGCAGCATCGTTTCGATGTCGTATTACGGCGCTGAAAAAGTCGTCGCGGGATATAACGTGATGGGCGTCGCGAAGGCGGCGCTCGAAGCGAGCACTCGCTATCTCGCAAAAGATCTCGGACCACGCAACATTCGCATCAACGCGATCAGTGCCGGTCCAATTCAAACACTTTCCGCTCGCGGAGTAGCTGACTTCAGCACGATGCTCAAACATCACGCCGAGCGAGCTCCGCTTGGTCGCAACGTCGAGGCGCGCGAAGTCGGAAACACCGCCGTCTTCCTTTGCAGCTCGATGTCTACGGGTATCACCGGCGAAGTGATCTACGTCGATTGCGGCTACAACATCATGGGCATATAAAGCGTCGATGGAAAAGAAAAAGCAGTCTCGCCGGCGAGTTCCCGGGTCGACACAAGACGAGCAACTGCTCGAAAGTCCCCGGCCGGACGAGTTTACGCACACCGATCCGTGGCGCGTCTTTCGAATCATGGGTGAGTTTGTCGAGGGCTTCGACGAGCTCGCGGCACTGAGTCGCGGTATCGCCATCTTCGGCTCCGCTCGCACGCGCTCAGAGGATGCTGACTACAAAGCGGCGCAGGAAACCGGCGCCCTACTCGCGGCGAAAGGATTCGCAGTGATAACGGGCGGTGGTCCAGGAATCATGGAAGCCGCGAATCGTGGCGCGTTCGAAGCGGGCGGACTCTCCATCGGCTGCAACATTGAATTGCCTTTCGAGCAGCGATCAAACGCGTATCAAACGCTCAGCCTCACGTTCAAATACTTCTTTGTGCGCAAGATGATGTTTGTTAAGTATAGCCTCGCGTTCGTGATTTTTCCGGGCGGGTTTGGCACGCTCGACGAGCTGTTCGAAGCGCTCACACTGATTCAGACCAAGAAGATTCGAAACTTTCCGATCGTGCTTTTTGGAACGCGTTACTGGAGTGGACTGCTGGATTGGCTGCGTGCGGAAGTCTTAGTCGAGGGTAAAATTTCCGAGAACGACATGAAGATGTTTCACGTGACGGATTCGCCCGCGGAGGTTGTCGAGATCGTAACGCGAAGCCAGAGCTCACTCACCGAGCTGGATGGCACTGTCTCTGACGAGATCCGGTTATCATCCGTGTAACTGCGTGGCTTTGACCAGCCATTCGAGATAAGGCGCGGATCCAGCCACAACAGGAACAGCAACGATCTCCGGCGTGTCGTACGAATGCAGCGCCCGCACTTCCCTCTCGAGATCGTCAAACTTGGCTTTCGTCGTCTTGGCAAGCAACAGCACTTCTGCCTGTCGCTCAATCTTCCCCTCCCAGCGATAGACCGATTCAATCTCCGGGAAAATCTGAACGCACGCAGCGAGGTGTGCACCTACCAGCATGTCAGCGAGGCGCGTGGCTTCCTCGCCGTTCGCCGCAGTCATAAAAACTACAATTGCATCGTCATCCATCGCGAACTACTTTTCTTCATCATCTTCCGCTTCATCATCGCTCGAGACACCGGTGAGAGGCGTCGTGTCAGCGCCGAAAAAACTGCGATAGAGTTCCAGCGCCCGATCGGCGTCGCGCTCGTCAACCAGAATCACCGCACCTTCGTTTGTCGCAGACAACAGCGGCGAGAACGCGTCAGCACCGCCGGACTTCACCATTGAACGAATCCCGTTCTGGTTGAGAATGTCGTTGACCATCTCCGCTTCAGCGGGCGAGCCCAGGTTGTGAAGCGGAACAAACCGCGCCTCGCTGCTGTCGTGAATGTTCGTAGGCATTCGCTCGACGAGGGCTGTGTTGTCGTCGGGGCATTGTGTGATGCCGGGTTCGTATTCAGCTTCGCAAACTGGACAGATCATAAGAGCTCCCTTTAACTGATTTTCGCTACAAACGGTATCTCATCAAAATGTGTCATCCGTTTGAAGGCACGAAAACGATCGTTGATCTCAGCGTGCGTCAGACGCTTGACTCGCTCTGTGCCAAACTCTTCCACATTAAACGAAGCCATCACTGATCCAAAAATCATCGCGCGTCTCATCGCGCTTTCGTCAATGTTTTCCTGGCTCGCGAGGTAACCCATAAAACCACCCGCAAACGTGTCGCCCGCGCCGGT
>DAIOGT010000131.1:0-13529 GCA_036745095.1 Pyrinomonadaceae bacterium | reverse complement strand
GAAGGGGCTGAGGACCAGGTACTAAAGGATCTCAATGAGACAGGTAAGTTAGCTCTGGTGCGCGAGATCGTACTTGAATACCATCATCACCTCACTCCGCGTGAGGACAAGCTTGGCGTCTTTCTGAAGACTCTCGAGCAGACCAACTTCGGCTATCAACTCAAGGCTGCCTTGGTTCCCCCCTTTCGAAAAGGTGAATTCCAGGCCCTCATGCTATACGCATACCAATTGAACGGCGCCTGATCACCGCCCCAACAATCCGCAGCGTGGACGCGTATAAAGGGTGAAATCAGCGACGGACGCCAACGAGTGATCGAGGCTCAACAGTCGTCACGCGAATGCGAGCGTCAAGTATTGTGGCGCCGGTTTCGTGCACCATAAACGGATTGCAATCGAGTTCCGCGATCTGTGGAAGATCTTCAACCATCGCACTCACGCGCAACAGTCCGGCTTCCAGAGCCGTAACATCAGCAGGAACACTGCCGCGAAAGCCTGCCAGTAAGGGATATGTCTTTAACTCGCGAATCATCTCTGAAGCATCTTCGTTTGAAAGAGGAGTGAGACGTACGGAGACATCTCTCAGTAACTCGACCTGAACGCCGCCAGCGCCACAGGCCACGACCGGACCAAACTGCGGATCGTGTACGACGCCCACCAACATTTCAACTCCGCGTTTCGCCATCCGTTGGACGAGGAAACCCGACGCATCATGTCCGAGCGCACTCAGCTTTTCACTCATTTCGCGCGCGGCGGCACGTACCGCTTCCGCACCGTTAAGATGAAGTCTGACGGCACCCGCTTCCGTTTTATGAATGACTCCGGGAGCGATGGCCTTCAAAGCAATCTCTCCACCAATTTGTTCTGCGGCTGCACCAGCATCGTCAACAGTCTCAACAACTCTCTGTTCAATTAAGGGCAACCCATAGCAGGAACAAATTTTCGCAACCTCGTCCGGCGTCAACCAGCCCTCTCCGCGAGCGAGGGCAGCAGCCACAACGGCCGCGGCCTCGTCCGTACGGATGTCCTCAAATTTAGCCGGAAAAGTTTCGTGCCGATCGCGCCATTGTCGATAACGCGTGGCGCGGGCGAGAGCAATCGCTGCGGTTTCCGGAAATGAAAACCAGGGGATACAAACATTCATTGTTCGCAATTTCTGAGGTGCTTCGTGCGCCGACAGAAAGACACTCAGAAGCGTTTTCTTATTGTCCACGTGCTGCACTGCTTCAATGATGGATTGAGCAACGTCGTCAGCACGCGTTACCAGCGGTGGAGTGAAAATTACTATCAGAGAATCGATGTTCTCATCTGTGGCGACAATCTCGATTGCTTGCCTGTAATGTTCCGCACGTGCAGATGCGATCATGTCAACGGGATTTGCAACACTGGCGCCCGCAGGAAGAAATGCGCGTAGTTTAGCCTGGCTACTTTCCGATAGAACCGGAACCTCGAGATCGCGCGCCTCGCACGCATCAGCACAAAGAATCGCAGGACCGCCGGCATTGGTAATGATTCCGACCCGCCCGCCATTGGGAAGCGGTTGATTCGCCAGCAGCGAGGCAACATCAAACAGCTCCGCCAACGTGTCTGTGCGAACGACTCCAGCTTGTCGAAACAGTGCATCAACTGTGACATCGGAGGCTGCGATAAGTGCTCCGGTGTGAGATGAAGTAGCACGCGCGCCGGCGGCTGAGCGCCCACTCTTCACTACAGCGATCGGTTTCTTGCGTCCGACGCGGCGCGCAATTTCTGAAAACTTTTTTGGGTTTCCGAATGACTCGAGGTAGAGAAGAATTACGTCAGTGTCGTCATCTGATTCCCAATACCGCAGCAGATCGTTTCCTGATATGTCCGCTTTATTACCGACAGAAACGAAAGTTGAAATACCGAAACCAAGCGAGTTTGCAAACTCCATAATTGCGAGGCCCAATGCGCCACTCTGAGAGGAAAACCCAACTCGTCCACGCGGCGGCATGACGGGGGCAAAGGTTGCATCGAGTAGCACGGCTGGATTGGTATTGGCAATGCCCATGCAGTTTGGACCAATCAATCTCATGCCGGCGCCACGACAGACCCTTAGAAGTTCAGCTTGTCGAGCTTTTCCTTCATTGCCAATCTCTGAGAAACCGGCCGAGATAACGACTAGCGCCTTTACGCCTTTTCGGGCACACGCAGTTGCTACTTCGACCACGCTTGCGGCTGGAACAACGATCACGGCGAGATCGACGGGATCCGAAATCGCCTCGATCGATGGGTACGACTTAACACTTTCAACAACGCTGGTGGCGGGATTAACTGGGTAGACCGGACCTTTGAATCCATAGTGCAGCAGATTATGAAAGATTTCGCCGCCAATAGTTCCTCGATGACGCGAAGCTCCGATAACAGCAACGGCACGTGGTTCAAAGAACAGCTTTAACGCGTTCACGGCCGCTATCGACTGGCGGCGTTCGAACTGCCTGCGAGCCGCTTCAGTAAAAGACGTGGGTAGAACTACGTGAAGCTGTCCAGCACTGGCGTTGACCTCAATTGGAAATCCCGATTCGCGGAACACGTGCAGCATCGCGTGATTCGCAGCCACGACCTCAGCTTCAAAAATTCTGATCCCATTTGCCGCGGCTACGTCCGCCAGTTGGCAGAGCAAGATGGTGCCGAGTCCGCGTCCCTGAAAGTCATTCGCGATGGTAAAGGCCACCTCGGCCCGCTCCTCATCGATGGCAGCATAGAATGCGTGGCCAACCACACGGTCCTGGTCGCCACTGCACGCAACTAAGCCAAAGGATTGGTCCAGGTTTGCTTCTCGGTGAGCTTCGGCGGCCAGAGCAGAGTTTTTCTGAAGGGAGTAAAACCGCAGCCAGCGTGATTCTTCAGAAAGCGATGTCAGCAGCGCTCTAAGGCCAGATTCATCCGAAGGCCGCATAACCCGAATGCGCACGGTTGAACCATCGCGCAATACCACATCGCCGTCACGGTGGACGTCTGCGCTTTTTTGAAAAGCTGCTCGGTTGTCTTGCATGGATGACGGAGTGTATCCGATGTCTTATCCTTCTGACACTTCGCGATGGCAAGCCATCGGAACAACGTACGGTCATTCACTTCAAACGAAAACTCCTGACAATCGAATCCATCTGATCTCGGAGGCCCGGGAGCTTTTCGCTGGCTACCGTGAAGTGGAGGATATAGAAGGTACGGCGGTCCAAGCGAAGATAGTAGATGCGGCCGTCCATGTTTCTCCCCTGGCTAACGAATTCATAAGAAAACACCGTGCCTTTGAGTTGACCGCTAAAATCGGTTCCCTTTCCTCCGCTACAAACCACAAAACCCGGCAGCATCTGCAATTCCCACTTCTCCGCTTCATTAAATAGATCCTTCGGAGTGGTATCAGGCGTTACTAACTTCTTGCGGAGACGCAGATATCCATTGCTGTAATCTTCACCGTTGACAAATTCAAGATGCTCATGGACATCGACACGCGAAACAGCTCGCCACGAAGGTGAAGGAAGATCCAGTACGTACGCGACACCTTCCCTGGTGAAAGTTTGAGTCTGAGCATTCGCATTTATGCTCACGGGGAGAATAATTAACAGCAGCGTTAAGATAAGTCTCATTGCTCTTACACTTTCCCGGACGTTAAGACGGTGGCCCCTCCGATTCGAAGTGCATGATAGTGACCGTGCCTTCCCCATCTTCTATTTCCAGGGCTGCATCACGGCCATCTGTCGTCTCCAATTCCAATCGCTTCACGCCGCCTACGGTGTGCGTCATGTGATTCTTATTTGAGGTGGCTGGCGCCTGGAGCATGATTTCAACGCAAGTACCACGCTCGCTGTTAATGTTTAGATCTATACCCGCCAATCGCAATCCATCCTCGAGCCAAAAGTCGGATTCGACATCCCGCCCTGGGCCAAGAACTTCAAGTCTCGTTGGACGCAGGTTGTTTCGTTTGCCGAAGGCGGCCAAATCAGATTGCCACGTCAAAGGTTCCATGTTCTTTCGCATGTTATTTCTCCATTTCCCGCATTTCATCGTCATACACGATTACTTCAGTTCCTACAGGCGTGAGTTCACTGAGCTGCTTTGAAGCGAACATTGGTATCCGAATACAGCCGTGGCTGGAAGGATAAACCGCCATCGCGGGGCTGCCATGAATCGCGATGCCGTTGTAAATGTAGTTAGGGTAGTAAAGCAGGCCCAGTGAACTTAGTCGCCATCCGGCAATCTTTCGTAAGACTCTAAATCTTCCTCTTGGCGTATGGGCGCGATGAATTTCGCCGTGGTCCATGTAGGTTTTCTCATTGCCGGTGCAAACAGGAAGAATGTGTGTGATTGTGCCAGTCGTATCGACAACGAATAAGACCTGGCGATTGAGATCAATTTCAACGTGTGCGTAGCCGATGTATTTCGGAAGCGGTCTGTTTGCTGACAGCAGCGCTTCAAGTTCGGTACGCGTCAGCTTCCCCGTGCGTTGTCGCCCTTCCACCTTTTGAAAGGCAATCAGGGCATGCCGAGAGTCCGCGTCCAGAGTGCCATCAACTGCTCCGGTCCAATATCCGAGATCCGATAAGCGTCTTTCTGCGGCAAGAATTTCTTCTTTGGAGATTTTCTGGGCCCCGCCCTTTTTTGCAAAACCTCTGGCTTGAATCACGTCACCGGCGAGTATCGTGATCGTCAGGAAAAACAAGATCAGGAAGGTGGTTCGCGATCTCAACTCCACCTCTCGAAGTGTTTGAATGTTTAACCTGCTAAGCATCTTGCCCTTTTACTA
Source organism: Pyrinomonadaceae bacterium (assembly GCA_036745095.1). Lineage (GTDB taxonomy): Bacteria > Acidobacteriota > Blastocatellia > Pyrinomonadales > Pyrinomonadaceae > PSRF01. The sequence continues at coordinate 8,767 of DAIOGT010000131.1, read as the reverse complement.
CCAGTACTAGGCAACGACTGTGCCTTCTTCTCCTCCAACGAAAGCACGAGAACAGGTGCAAAAGTCTCTGAAATCACAGACTTGTGGGATGGGGAACCAGCCGAGTTGCGGTTCTAGTGGAGAGCACAGCGAGCTTTAACACAAAACCTGCGTGAGTTTCCCCACAGCCGAATAAATCGCCCGAGTCAACGCCATGAATCACACACTAAAAATACCCCCGCGCCAGGGAACAAAGATTGCCAGTTTGTATCGTTTAACTCGGTTCTCTGATCGATATGAAAGCCTGGATTCTGAACAAACCGGCGCCTGTTAGTGAGCATCCGCTCTCTCTAAGTGAGAAAGTTGTACCTACACCATCAAGCGATGAACTCCTGTTACGAGTCGCCGCTTGCGGAATCTGTCGTACGGACCTCCATGTAGTAGAGGGCGACTTGCCGGTTCGTCGTTCACCTGTAATCCCCGGCCATCAAATTGTTGGCAGCGTGGCGGCTCTCGGCAGCAGTGTCGAGGGTTTTAACATTGGGAATCGGGTGGGAGTGGCCTGGCTAAATCGAACCTGTGGCGTATGCGAGTTCTGTGTTGCCGGACGAGAGAACCTGTGCGAGAAAGCGATGTTCACTGGATGGACCACCGATGGCGGCTACGCAGAATACGCAGTGGCGCCCGCGGCCTTCGCTTATCGTCTACCAGATAGCTTCAACGACATACAGGCAGCGCCACTTCTCTGCGCCGGCATCATCGGTTACCGGTGCATGCGTCTGACCGGACTGTCTCGTAACGAATGGATAGGGGCGCGACTAGGTCTCTATGGCTTCGGCGCTGCGGGCCACGTTTGTATTCAATTGGCCCGCGCGCGCGGAGCGGAAGTCTATGTGTGCACTCGCGACCGTGAACGACATCAGGCCCTCGCTAACGAACTTGGAGCAACGTGGGTTGGGGATACTTTTGCGCAGCCGCCCGTAAAACTTGACGCTTCAATTATTTTTGCACCCGCGGGAGAGATTGTTCCGGTTGCGCTTAAGGCAATTCGAAAGGGAGGAACGGTAGTTCTGGGCGGGATTCACATGAGCTCGATACCTTCGTTTGATTATTCCCTTATTTACGGTGAACGCATGGTCCGAAGTGTAGCGAACAACACACGCGCAGACGGTAGCGAATTTTTGATTGAAGCCGCTCGCATTCCGGTCCAAACGCACGTTCAAACGTTCTCCTTCGATCAGGCAAATGAGGCGCTGATTGCCTTAAAGAGTGATTCGATTCGTGGCGCTGGCGTGCTGGTAATGAACTGATGGGTTTGTCTATCACCTGATGATCCTCGTGTTTGCCGAAATGGCCCACAAAGCTGGCTTTGACTGGGATTCTTCAACGCAGACATCGATTCGCAGCCTAAACCACTCAAGCGATCCGCTAATCGTTTTTCAACTATTCTGCACAGCCGGCGTTGCTGAATACAAGGCATTTCTTATCGCCACGTCGCGCGGGTCGCCTGTCAGCGACACGCCTTTACGATTAGGTACATATGCGTAACCAATTTGAGCCTGTGGATCAGCAAAACCAAGTGAGCCACCGGCTCCGGGCGCGCCGAAGGAACTTGGGGAACCGAATGACAGTAAGGGACTGCTCTTCATAAAGCCGAGCGAGAATTGCACCTCGCCTTTTAAACACTCGTCGTAAAAGCCATGCGTCGCGGGAGTTGCCGGTGCGGCCAACTCCTGAAGAGTCTCCTCCCGTAGTCCCAGTTCTTTCCCTCCGGTGGCAAAGACGCTGTAGGCTCGGGCGATCGCTCTCGCCGTTCCGACGCCTCCGCCTGCTGGAACTTCGAGGTTTCGTGCATAAATGCACTTTTCGTCATGAGGTAACTCGGATCCGATGAGGGCCCTGCGGATGTTTGACCGACGATTAAATACCGCCAGAGTTATCCTAAGAGGGAAACCAAACAGCATCTCGGAAAAACCCGGATCGATGAGCGGCGCGAGCCTCGAATCGGGGATTGACTCCGGCAGGCGAATGTAAAAATCGAGGTCCAGCGGCGACGCGATCTCGTCCTGGAAGAATTGTCCGAGACTGCGGTGTTGCGGATCGATTCGTCGCAGCAATTCACTTTCATAAAATCCGATCGTGACCGCGTGGTAGGCCTGCCGCGTTCCCGGTTCCCACAAAGGTTTCTGGCGAGCCATTACCTCGGCCAGGCGGTCGAGATTGGCGACTACGCTTCTATCAACCGGCTCATCGAAAGCAAACAGTCCGGCTTGGTGGGCCAGGAGCTGCCGGACTGTAATTTTTTCTTTTCCATTTTGAGCAAACTCCGGCCAGTATTTGCACACTGGCGCATCGTAATCGAGCCAGCCGCGCGAATGAGCAAGCGCGATAGTCATGGCCGCCATGCCCTTGGTTGCCGAGTAAACCAGGGCCATTGTGTCCGCTTCCCAGGGCTCGCCGGTCGCCTTGTTCCGCACGCCGCCCCAAAGGTCGACTACCTTTTCGCCTTTGTGATACACGCAGCACGCCGCGCCTACTTCGCGGCGCTGTAAAAAATTCTCGGCGAATGCCTCTCGCACTGGTTCAAAACCACGGCTCACAAACCCGTGAATTTCGGCTGGATGCGAAACTTCAACGGCCCTCTCGTTTTTTCTATGTTGAACCCAAACGTAGGCTGCACCAGCAGCAGTCATAGCGACAATCGTTTTTGTTAGTGGACTTATTTTCATTCCCAACTCGTTTTCAATCACGCTAAGCCTGAGCTGTGGCTATTACTCACGACTTGAGTGATTTTCTGTTGCTGTAAGAAGCTGCTTCACGTTTTGGACGTGCAAGAGTCATGCCCTTAAGGCCGAAGATCACCTTGGCATACGCGTTGCGAACCAATTCGTGAAGCGAGGTTACGAAGTTTGTTTGTGGCATGTGTGCCAGGGCTGTAAGTGTGCCCGAAGAGACTTAGCTAAGTCCGGAAAGGGGAAAAACGTGAGCGCTCAACAATTACAACATTCAAAATACGGTTTCAGTAAGACAGTTGATCTTCCCTACCAAGAGGCCGTCGAAAAGACGCGGGCTGCACTCAAGGAGGAAGGCTTCGGCGTGCTTTGTGAAATCGACATAAAGGAAAAGCTGAAAGACAAGCTTGGCGTGGATTTCCGCAACTATGTGATCCTCGGCGCCTGCAATCCGCCACTGGCTTACAAGACTCTGCAACAAGAGATCGGCATCGGCCTCCTGCTTCCCTGCAATGTCATCGTTTATGAAAGTGACGAAGCCGGAAAATCGGTAGTCGCCGCGATCGATGCAGTGACGATGCTTTCCGTGGTAGGAGCCAATGATCCAACTATCAACGGAGTAGCTACGGAGGTAAATGAGAAGCTCCAGCGTGTGGTCGCACAGCTTTAGAAAAGTCACGAGGCAGAATCCGACGTACAAAAAACCATCGTTTACGATCTGTTCGAACGCATTTCGTCAAGCATCTGCTGAATTCGTTGTTTGAGTGCTGTCGTCACTTTTTCATAAGCGAGGTCTTTATCACCCGAAATAAAGCTCTGCACGCTGATCGGTTCGCCGAAACGTATCGTCACCTTTGCGAGGCGGAAACGCCACGATTTGCGTGGCCAAATGCGATAGGCTCCATCCAACGCTACGGGTACTATCGGAAGATCTAATTCAGTAGCGAGAATTGCGGCCCCTTTTCGAAACTCATACAACTGACCATCAAACGAGCGCTGCCCTTCCGGATAAATATTGAGTATCTTCCCGGCGCGCAGACCGGCGGCGCCGGCACGCATCGCGCGCATCAGTTGCACGTCCGGGTCAATTGGTACGACATTTATCAACCGCGCCAGCCAGGCCATAAAGACATTCGTAAAGTACATGCTTGCGCCAACGTGAAAAATGTTTTGCAGTACGCTTCGCGGGTACGTCGAACACACGAGGAATGGATCCAGGTAGCTCTGGTGGTTCGGGCAGATCAAATACGGCGCTTTGACCTGATCGAGAACCTCGCGGCCTCGCACGTCCATGCGAAACAACATTTGCGCTCCGATGCGAATGATTCGCAACACGAGGTAAGCAAATAGCACTACTGCGGTTTTGCGTCTTAGAAGATGTTCGACATCAGGCAACGTCTCAGCCGTTTGTGCCAGTTCTCTTTGCCAGCGAAACTCCGGCCCTGCCGTTTCGCGTGATCGTGAGCCATCATTTAGTCTTGACGTTGCCAGTTGGACCAACTCGCCGACTTTCTGAACAGTCGAGAGTTCCTGCGGGTCGAGTTCTATACCCAGTGTTTGTTCGACGCTTGCAAAGCATTCAGTCCGCGCCAGCGAGTCCAGCCCGAGATCGATCTCGAAATGCATGTATGGGTGAATCAACTCGACATCACTTTTGTGCTGTTTCACTGCTGCGACCGTTGCTCGTCCCGCAACGGAATCCATCATTGCTAGCTCTGCCTCGCTGAATTGAACCGGTTTTGCCTCTGGTTTCTTCCCATTCCGCAGTTCCAGTTCTTCGAGCCGGGTTTTCACTTCGAACCGCTTCACTTTGCGAGTGGAGGTGCGCGGTAAGGGCTCAGCACGCAGAATAAAATCATGCACGCGTTGATATTCCGGCAGTTCCCTTCCGAGGTTCTCCAATTCCCAAACGACCCACTCACGCGCGTTACCTATGTGTTGAGCTTTGAGATATTCAAAGTTGGGCACAACCACACCACGCAGTTTTTCGGCTCCCTTGAATTGGCTTGATTCGTCTCTCACGCCGATCACGCAGACTTCGCTCACGAACGGTGATCGTTCGTAGTGGGCCTCGACATCTTCGGGGAAAACGTTTTTGCCAGAGGGTAATTTGATGACGTCTTTCTGACGCCCGACGATATAGAGATGTCCTTGCTTATCAAATCGGCCCAGGTCACCGGAGCGAAACCAGCGATCACTCGTGAATGCTTCGCTGTTTGCTTCGGGATTTTGATAATAACCCGACATCACAATCGGCCCACGGATCAAAACTTCCCCGACTCCCTCTTCGTTAGGTTGATCGATCTTGACCTCAACGCCATTCAGCGGCGTGCCCACCGAGCCGATCTTGTTATCATCGAAGCGCGTGACCGTGGCGGCTCCGCTCGTCTCCGTCAGGCCATAGCCCTGTAGAAGTGTGAAACCTAAACTGTGAAAATCCCTCGCGACGTCTTCGTCGAAGCTTGCTCCAGCCGAAACCGCAAGTCGTAGTTTCCCACCAAAAGACTGGTGAATGGGTTTGAAAAGCCATCGACCTGCATTGAGGCCAACCCACTCCCGCAACCAGCCATTGCATGCCAGCATGATCTGAAACAGGGTGCGCAACGGCCAGGACCGTGCCCGCACCGAGTCCCAGATCTTTTTATGAAAGAGATACCAGAGTCGCGGCACGCCAACGAGCGCAGTCGCCCCACCTTCTCTTAAACCTCTTTCAATTCCGGCACTACTTAACTCCGTGAGATAGACCACTCGCGCACCTACTGTTGCGGCGAGCCAAAGATTCACGATCTGCGAATAGGCGTGGAATAGCGGCAGAAGACTTACGACTACTTCCTGATCGCTAATACGCATCACTTCCTCGACCTTGTCGCTCTCCGCGTAAATGTTTCCATGCGTAAGCGGCACGGCCTTGGGAGCACCAGTCGTACCTGACGTGTACATTAGGAGTGCGAGGTCGTCTGCGCACGCAGGTGGTGGAGCTTCATTAAATTCTTTGGGCGTGAGCGTCTCGGCCCAGTCTTCAAAACGCGCCACGCCATCAGGCTGAGTCAGGGGAAGCAAAGCAACCGCAGGGATGTTGGTGCCGATCAGCTCACACGCGGCTCGAAACTTTTCTACGGATGACGGTGAAACAAACGCGAGCTTTGCTTCAGAGCCTCGTAGAAAAGCGCCGATAGCCTGTGTTGTGGCAGCCGGGTCCATGGGGGTGACTACCGCACCTCGATAGATTATCCCCAGATAAGCAATGGCCCAGTTGGGATGATTTTCACCGATAAGCGCGACCCGATCGCCGAAAGCGATCTTCTCCTGACTGAGGCGATAAGCAATGCTGCGTATCTGGGCCAGCATCGAGCCGAAGGTAATACTCTCCGTGCCGTCTGGCCCGATTACCACCATCGCAACGTTGTTAGGCCGAACACGGGCGGCAGCTATCAGCCGTTCACAGAACGTCTCATTGTCTACTCGTGCAGCCACTGTGTCTTCCAATCGTCTTGCCGACCAGAATAATCGCTTAGCTGGACCGGCCAAGCGAAACATCTTACTTCACAAATCCGCTTATTTGATCGGAATCACCCTCCTTTTCTATGTGAAAGTTTCCGCTAGGTTGGGTGAAAACTCGCTATCGAGGCGGCTCAGGAAAATTTAATCGTCGATATCGTGAAGAGTCTGGCGAAAAGGTGCAGGCATATACATTGCAGTCAAAACTAAGGCCCCGAGAGGGACTTTTTCTGCGGCGAAACCGGGATCAAATATCGAAACGGTGAGCCGCGAATCGCGAGGAAGGAGAATCAAATGGAAAACCGTACATTCGAAAACTTAACGGATGCGGCTGTTAACTTAACGCATTTAACACACGAGGGTGAAAAGGCGAAGGTACTGGTCAATGACGTCATCGAGGAGTGCAAACACAAGGTAGAGCGCACATTCAAACGAGGGTTTGTTGCGGCGGAAGATTGTATTGAAGACACGACCCATTTCATCAAACGACATCCGTGGCAATCCCTGGGAGTTGCGGTTGGAGCAGCTGCTGTTGTCGGATTGTTGGCAGGTTGGCAAGCCGGCCGAGTTTGTGAACGACGTCAAGCAGGCTGACATTCGCGTCGGGCTTCGGAGCAGCGTTTAGTTTGTCTCAGCCTTGGATCTAATGCGTTGGCCCCGCGCTCGGGGAGAGTCGGCAGCAATAGCCCGTGCGCTTGGCGCAGAAGTGTTTGGTGGAAGGCAATGGCTAAGTGGAAGTTCCACTTTATTGGGCCAGGATCAGCGCCGTGCTCTCGCACCCATCAGTAAGGACAACGATATGAAGAAGGAGCATCGCACGGCGAAAGAGAACTACCGCTTACGCACTCACCTAATCCACGGTAATCACGAAAGCAAGCATTGGGACTTTGACCACCACCTGGTCCCGCCAATTTCAGCTTCAGCCGCTTACCGGCTCGGTTCAGTGCACCGGGGTGCACAGGGGTTTGTCGAATTTGCTTCGGACGAAGCCGACATTAAAGGGCACGTGCCGATTTACATTTATGACCGCTTGGACGAACCGACTCGAGGCATGCTCGAGGAACATCTGGCCTATGCCGAAGGTGGCGAAACCGCAGTTACATTCGCGACGGGAATGGCTGCCATCAGCGCAGCTCTGGCTATCACCAACAAAGCGGGCACTGAGATTGTCGCGCATCACACCCTCTACGGTTGTACCTACAGCTTGATAACAAACTGGCTGCCTCGGTTTGGCATAAACACTAGATTTGCTGACCTGCGAGATGAACGTAGCTTCAAAGCGGCCCTCAGCAACCGCACCCGTGTGGTTTATTTTGAAACCCCTGTGAACCCCACGCTAGATCTGATCGACATCGCGTTGGTCCGTCGCTGGATGGACGAATCCAGACCCGGAGAAGGAGAGAAGGACCGATTGCTGATGATTGTCGATAACACCTTCGCCACGCCTTATTGCCAGAGACCTCTGGCTCTCGGGGCAGATTTCGTGGTCCACAGCCTCACGAAAGATATTGGCGGCTTTGGCACTGACATGGGAGGAGCAGTGATTGGACCACTCAAGTACCATGCTCCGCTCTTGATGTATCGCAAAGATTTTGGTGGTGTGCTTTCGTCCAAAAGTGCCTGGTCGATTCTCGTTTACGGTTTACCTACGCTCGCAACCCGCATGGTGAATCAGCAAAAGTCTGCGACGCGAGTGGCCCAGTTTCTGGAGCGCCACCCCAAAGTGGCATCCGTATGCTATCCGGGACTGGAGACATTCCCGCAGTACCAACTCGCTCGCCGTCAAATGACAAGCTATGACGGCAAATTTGCCCCCGGAAGCATGGTCTATTTTGTGTTGAAAGGTGAGGAAAAAGCGGCCACAGAAGCTGCCGATCGCTTCATAAATTACATTGCAAACCATGCCTACAGTGTTACTTTGGCGGTTAGTCTGGGACAGATCCGTACCCTCATCGAAGAACCTTACTCAATGACACACTCGGCGTTACCGGCTGAAGTGAAGGACGCGCGAGGACTCCAGCCAGGCGGCATCCGACTCTCAGTCGGGCTGGAAGACTGGCACGACATCATCAATGATTTGCGGATCGCATTGGAGCAGATTTGATGACGAGAGTTCTCAGCGAGGTGCAAACGCATCATTGCCCAGCTGAGTTGATCGAAAGAGCGGACGTATCAGCGAATCTCGCGATATTCCGTTTTCGAATGGCTGAACGACCGTCCTTTACTGCGGGTCAGTATGCAACTATTAGTATCGCCGTTGATGGTGGTGATGTGGTCGAACGACCTTACTCGATTGTCTCATCGCCTCATGAGCCATTCCTCGAGTTCTTTATCGAATTAGTACCAGGCGGCAACATTACACATAAGTTGTGGGAGTTGAAGTTGGGATCCGCCATTTTGGTGCGACGGCGCATTGTGGGCCAATTTACTTTGGACACGAGCGTTACTCATCACTTGATGCTCGCCACAGTCACCGGCGTCGCACCGTTTGTCAGCATCCTGAGAACTCAACAAATTGATCGGGAGCGTGGAGCGACCTCCAACCATCAATTTGTCGT
>DAIOGT010000130.1:0-13547 GCA_036745095.1 Pyrinomonadaceae bacterium | reverse complement strand
GATGAGCCAGCATAGCGGCGGGATCGTTTGTAATCAACGCGTCGATGCCGATCGCTCGCGCGCGTTCGATCCAGCTCGCGTCATCGACCGTCCAAACGGCTACGTGAAGTTCCGCGAGCTTTGCTTTTCGTACCAGACTCTCGCGCGCAAGGCTGTAATGGAGTGCGAGCGCGGCGGCGCCGATCTCGGTGGCCTGATTGATGATCCTTTGATCCAGTAACACTGATGGATTCGTGAAGCCTGGTTCGAACAGCGCGACAGTTTTGATCTCCGGATCGATCGATTTGAGGAGCTTCAGGGCAGGCAACTGGAAGCACTCAACGATCACACGTTTCTTCAATGAGTGTTCGTCAATCAACCTTACACACGCTTCGGCAAGTAATCGCTGTTCGGAAGTTGAGTCGCACTTCATCTCGAGATACAACGTCGAATTGTTTGATTGGAAGAGCGTGAACAGCTCGGCGAGACTGGGAACGGTCTCGTTTGCGAAAGTGCCGGGCGAAAGTCCTTTCCTGTGCGTGAACCAACTCCCGATATCAATCTTGCTGACTTCAGCCCAGGTCAGATCCGCGACGCGATGAGGTAAGCCACCGGTGCGGCGCAGCGTGCTGTCGTGAATAATCACCGGAACATGATCGCGCGTGAGGCGAACATCAAACTCGATTCCGTCAGCTCCCACCGCAAGCGCCTCACGGAATGCCGCCATCGTGTTTTCCGGCGCGACCGCAGCCGCACCACGATGACCGATAATCAGTGGCACTCGCATTGATGAAGTCACACGAAAGCACTACGCACAGACAGAGGATGTCGTCCGTACCCGGGAGCTCGCTTTAATCATTTTGTGTTTTGTGTGCCTTTTCGTGGCAGATCTTGTTCAGAGTTGACGATGTGCTTGAGCTTGATGTCGAACGTGCCGTAATCAGTTTTTACTCGTCCGCCGACGGGAATGTGTCGCGCGTCGTCGGTGATCCAGATTGTGAACTCGCCCTTTTCGCTGTCGATCAGACGATCTGGTCCAAAGAGTTCCGGATTGACTCGCAGCACATCGACGCGACCGAGAATCGTCTTCATCCGCTTTTTCTCAACGACTTTCACCGGGATCGTGTAGACCTTGCCGCCGTCGCCGACGAAGACGTCGAAAGTCTTCCCCACCTGGAGCGGTTGAGTGCGAATAAAATAGATCGCGGAGAGCACGTCCTGTAGTTGACCTGAAAACTCGGCGATCGCGTGACGTGGCTCAGCGTCAGGATTGTTGGGATCGCGCGACGTCCAGCTCATGCGGCCCTTCGCAGCGTCGAACGTGGATTCAGTCGTTCGCACTCGTTTGCCCGTCTCGTCGAGGATCGTCGTTTTTTGTACCGTGAACGTGAGTGGCTCAACCGTCGAGTGCACTTGCTCTCGAAACTTCAGATTGAAGAGGCGCGGAAAAAAACCTTTGCTGGAAACATCTGCGCTAAAGGTCAGGGCATACGGCGTTGATAGTGCGGACTCGCTCGTGTTTGCTTCGGCCACGGGTGTACGTGTCGCGCGAAACTTCAGATCGGCAACGTCCAGCTTGCGTAACAGTGCCCGTGAAAATTCGGCTTCGAAATGCAGCTCTTCACCGAGCTCGAAACGATGAGGTGCTCTGTGCGGTACGCCTCGTTGTGCAACCGAGGACGACAGGCTCATAAGGATGCCCATCGCGACGAGCAGTGTGACAAAGACTATGCTTTTGAAAATTCTCAATGTGTTAGAAGTAAAAAGTCTTGATTAAAAGCAAACCCCACGCAACGACGAGCCCGAGTGCCGCGCGGTACTCGCGGTAACGAAGGTATAGCGTACCATCAAACCGGTTCGCTGCCGCTGCCTCGTTCTGGCGAAACGGCGTAAGCCGCGGAAAGAACAGCGGTACGGAGCGCCGGTACGTCTCAAATTCACTGCCAAAGAGCTCTGCCATCGTCGAGGCTTCGACGCGCATCACCGGTAAATAGATGCCAAGAAACAGGGCCGCGAACAGCAGCCCGAGTACCAGCCGGCCAGAAGCGATAGTGAAGCCGAGGCCGAGGAAAAAACTACCGAGATAAAGCGGATTACGTGTGAAGGCATACGGGCCGGACGTCGCCAGTTGTGCGTTTTTTCGGATGTGACCGGCGGCCCAGGCGCGCAGCGCCAGACCTAACAACGACACAGAGGCGCCGATGAGTAGCGCACGTGGTGTTGGCCGGGCGAAAAAAATGAACGCCGCGCCGCACAGGAATCCGAGCGGCACCCGCCAACGCTGAATCCATGTTCCGCCTCTAGCCATACGTCTTTAGCCAAAAGGACATAACAGCAATTAAGACCTCTGCGCCTTTTGTGCCTCGTTGTGGCTCATTCTTTGATCGATTGCTTCTAGCACGCGACTCACTTCGATATCCATGCAAATCCATTTTGAACACGAACGCCGGTGGCAGTCTACACGACAGTCGATATCGGTTCGTTCCACGCAGATGTCGTCCGGACGAGGACTGCCGTTTCGCCACCATTCCGTCGGACCAAACAATCCGACAATCGGTGCGCCCGCGGCAACGGCGATGTGCGTCGGACCCGTGTCGCCGCCGACGTAAACTTTTGTGTCGCGCGCGAGGGTGTAAAAAGCTTTGAGCGATAAGCTGACGGGCTGCGCCTTACCGGACACAGCCGATTGGCGTACACCCTCGGCGAGTTTTTCTTCGCCCGGACCGTATGTAACGAGAGACGTGATACCGTAATTGGACCACAGCAGATCTGACAGTTTCCCGAACCGCTCGACACTCCAAAGCTTAGTCGGCCAGCCGCCACCGGGATTAAGAATCGCGTACTTGCCGCCTGTCATGGCTGCGGCTTCCTGCGCCTCAGCCTCATCATGTGGGGTCGTGTTAATCGGAAATGAAAGTTCTGCGGGTAAAGGAATATCCAAAGCACCGTGGGCAAGCAGCAGGGATTTTTGAATTACGTGCGTTTGTCGTGGGACGGCGATTGTCTTTGATAAGAGGAGCGCGCTAGCCGGCTCCCGCAATCCGGCGCGAGAGTACCCAAAAACACGACGCGCGCCGGACAGGCGCGCGATTGAAGCGGACTTGAGAAGTCCCTGAAAGTCTAAAGCTACATCGAAGGCCGAGGCGCGTAACCGACGTAACTGCTGGCGCGGTGCCCGCAGCGTCTCCCCAGACATCAGCCCGCGCCTCAGCGCCTTCGTGTCGACTTCGATGAGGCGATCCAAAAGCGGGTTGTCTCGCAAAATTTCTGCTGATCGCCGTTCGACCACCCACGAAATTTCGGCGTGCGGCATCGCGGCACGCACTGCGGCGAGTGCGGGCAAAGTGTGAACTATGTCGCCAATACTGCCGAGCTTTACGATCAGAATTCTCATGTACCGCCGAAATAAACAAACTTAAGATTCGCTTCAGCGACTCTTTTTCCGCCGCGAAACTTCGTCAGTCTGCCTTCGAGGACAGGAGTCTCGTCGTCCAGAATTCCCGACGCATAGACGCCGCCTTTCAAAAACTTTCCGGCAAAACTGTAAGAGACACCACGGAGGGCGATAGTTGTAAACGTGAAGTTATCGCGTTTGACGGTGAGAGTCTTGAAGCGATAGGTGGTGCCGTTGATTAGTTGGAGGCCGGGCGACGGGAGCCGCCGAAGTCTCTTTGCGTTCAGATTAATGGCGCTGAAATCCGAGAATTCGTTTGGAGGCGTTGTATTGTCGGCGAGCCAGAACGATCCGTCGGGATCGAAGCGCGCGCGTTGGCTAAGAGCCGGTGCGGTTATCGAGAGTAGTAAACAGATGCTGACAAAAAGCCGCAAAGATGCAACGCGAGTATTTAGCATTTGGCGAGTCGTTGGATGATCTCCGTCGTCGAATGATCCTTTGGGTCGCCTACGATCGCGACTTGTCCGCCGTAGGATCGTACCACGTCGCGTTCGGGCACGCTGTCGGTCGTGTAGTCCGTTCCCTTAGCGTGCACGTCAGGTTTGAGACGAAGCAGGAGTTGTTCGACTGTCGGCTCTTCAAAAATTGTGACGTACGTTACAGATTCGAGTGCCGCGACGATCTCGGCGCGTTCGTTTGCCGGCAAAATTGGCCGTCCCGGACCCTTTTGTAACGCGACCTGTTCGTCTGAATTGATTCCGACCACGAGGACATCGCCGAGTTGGCGCGCGCCCGCGAGATAACGGACGTGGCCGACGTGAAGGACGTCAAAGCAGCCGTTAGTGAGAACGATTCGCGCACCGGCTTCACGTGCAGAGGCGACGCGGTGCGCCAGTTCTTCGCGGTTTAGAATTGATGACATGAATCCAGAGACGGGATTAATCCTGTCTGACTGCGTGTTCGAGTTCAGCGGCGCTTACGGTGGCTGTGCCTCGCTTCATCACAACCAAACCACCTGCGTAGTTCGCCAGCCGCGCTGCATCCACGAACGAAGCACCGGACGCAAGGGCGAGGGCAAACGTCGCGATCACTGTATCGCCCGCGCCCGTGACGTCGACGGCTTGTTGCGCGCCAACCGCACTAATGTGAACCGGCGGTGCGTCCTCTTCCAGCAACATCATGCCTCTGCCGCCGCGTGTGACGAGTAACGCGTGATGAGCGAGGCGCTCTTTTAATTTCTTCGCGGCACTCTCGAGTTCTTCGGTTGAGGAGATCGATACGCCCGCGAGATTCTCAACTTCTTCCTGGTTAGGCGTGGCTGCCGTAAACCCCGTGAACTCAAATAGCCGGAACCGCGAGTCAACTAGAACGGGCACGTCAGTCAATTTGCGAATCAGTTCAGCGGCGTGCTTGTCGACGACGCCGTAGTTGTAATCAGAGATGACGAACGCAGTTGCGCCGTTGAATGATTGTTCCACGCGGCTAAGAATCGCTTGTCTGATTTGCTTATCATTGAGCGACGCCCCTTCATAGTCGATCCTGATAACCTGTTGCTTACTGGAGTGCGAGTGACCGGCAAGGATTCGAACTTTGGTTGTCGTTTGAACTTTGTCGGAAACAATTACGCCGCCGACATCGACTCCGGCCATTTCGAGCTTCGCACGCAGCTCGTTGCCCGGCTCGTCGGCGCCGGTCACCGCGATCAACGACACATGAGCACCGAGTGCAACGAGGTTCATTGCGCAATTTGCAGCGCCGCCCGGCAGTGTTTCTGTCTGCTCGTGTCGCAGAATAAAAACGGGAGCTTCTCGCGAGACCCGGCTTATCGATCCGTGCAGAAACTTGTCGGCAATCGCGTCACCAAGAATCACGATGCTTTGATCCGCGAAGCGTTTGATGATCTTAATTAAATTTTCTTGTGAATCCTGCAATAGGGTTAACCCGATACGATCCGCTGCACCGCTTCTAACAAATTCTCACAAACGATATCCGGTTCGTGCTTCCAGGCGTGGCGCTGGTATTCCCACTCGCCACGTCCATACCCGCTTAAAACAAACGCCGAATTTAAACCCGCATTTCGAGCAAGCTCAACATCGCCATATCGATCCCCAACCATCCAGCTCCGACTCAAATCGATCTCGAAATCCTTCGCGGCGCGATCGATCAGACCGGGTTTCGGTTTACGACAGTCACAGTCGAAACGATAAGGCGGCTCTCCGACCGACGGATGATGCGCGCAATAGTAAATGGCGTCGAGCTGCGCGTTTTCGAGATCCTGCTTGAGCTGATCGTGAACGTTGACGATCAGATCTTCAGAAAAGTAACCGCGTGCGACTCCCGCCTGGTTCGTAATTAGTATCGCCAGCCAGTCGTTGTTGTTAAGAATCCTGATCGCTTCCGACGAATAAGGAAACAGGCGAAAGCGCGACGGGTGATTGACGTAGCCCACCTCTTCGGAAATCGTGCCGTCACGATCGATGAAAACTGCCGGACGCTTCATCTGCATGCTCACGCGACCGAGTCGCACAAACTCCTTACGGTTTTCGCGAAACTGCCGCGCTTCAACAATGCGTGCGAACGCTCGAAGACTTCATCGACGGAAATCGCCGTCATACAGCGATGATCAATAGGACAATCACGAAGCATGCAGGGCGCACAGTCGGGCGGATTTCTCAGAACTTCTGCGTCAGGAGCGAAGGGCCGAGTCGTCAATGGATTTGTTGGACCAAAAATCACGATCGTTGGCCGTCCGAGTGCCGCGCCGATGTGCGCTGGTCCGGTGTCGTTTGTCACGATCAGATCCGCGCGGTCGAGCACTGCCGTAATCTGATCCAGACTTGTTTTGCCGGTCAACACAACCGGCTGGTTTCGCATGCGGGTCAAAACGTGTTCAGAAACGTCGAGCTCATCTTTTGATCCAATCAACAACACTTTCCGTTGCGAATCGATCAAACGATCCGCGAGTGCCGCAAACCTTTCCGCCGGCCAGCGCTTCGCGCGGCTGTTGATCGATCCCGGACACATTGCGACTACTGATTCGTCTTCGCTCACGCCGTAAGCTCGAAGCAACTCCGCGGCTTCGGCTTTCCTGTTTTCTGAGATCTGGATGCTCGCGTCAGGAACGTCTTCACAAATGTCGCTGCGGTTGAACAACATCTGCTCGAGGGCTGTGACGAGATACAAATAATAAAAGACCTCGTGTTGCGAGGAACGCCAATCGGGCAATGGCAACGGATGTGTCAACAGCGCCTGTCGTGATTCGGTAGCGTAGCCAAGTCGCAACGGCACGCCTGCGAGGAAAGGAATAAGTGCCGCTTCAAACGCGTTTTGAAACAACACCGCGAGATCAAACTTTTTTCGCTTCCACTCGCGAACCTGGGGTAGCAGCGACAACACGCCCTTGCGATCGTAAACGAGCACGTCGTCGATGAAATCAGCCTCGGAAAAGATTCCCTTCGTGCCGGGACGAATCACGAGCGTGATGTGCGCACCCGGCAAAACACGTCGCAACGCACGTAACGCGGGGACGGTCATCACGGAGTCGCCCACCCAGTTCGTGCCGCGCACGACGACTCGCTTGATACTTTCCGCGTGCACGTTCATCTTTACAGAATTAATCGCAACCCGTCCTCAACGCCGATCCATGGACGCCAGTTCAACTCCTCCATAACGCGCTTCGTGTCCGACACGTAACGCAAGGGCACCGGGACAGGCATGGCCGGATCTTCCTGGATCACAGGCGCAATCTCAATCATCTCTCCCACTTGTTTTAGCATGCCGCGCATTGAAATAGTGTTCAGATGACCACCGCCGAGGTTATACAGTCCAAACGCACGTTTGGAGCTGAAAAAACAACCACAGGCTCGCGAGAAGTCGTCGACATACAAAATGTCGCGCACCGGATCGACAGCGGGAGACAGCCTGATAGGCTGGCGATGTTTTATCGATTCAACGTAATGCGTGACGAAACCGGGAGCGTTGTCAGCTGATGGACGTGCGAAAACGGTCGAGAGCCGGAAGATACAGGCACGAATTTTCTTCGCGTGCGCATAATACTCGACGTAGCGCTCGCCGATGAGCTTGGACCACTCGAACGCTGACTGGCCGGAGTATGCCGTGCTGGTGTTTTCGTCAACCATCGGACTATCCGCGGCATTATTGCCGTAAACGTCTTTGGTTGACGCGTAAATAAAAGCTGATCCCGGCTTCATGTTGCGAATCACGTTCGCAGTGCCTTCGGCGTTAGTGCGAAAGCATTGGAGGGCGCCGTCAGGATGTTTGTCGAAGTGTGCGGCGAGATGGATGACGGCATCGTAATTCGCAACCGTCTCGACCGCCTGTTCGTCCAGAATGTCGAAACCCGAGCGGCGCGAGAAATCGTCGGCTGAGAAATACTCCCGCACGTACGTACCCAGATAACCACTGCCGCCCGTTACTAAAACCTTCATCTCGTTTCAGCCTCGCTTGTTAGTATAGACCAGCCTTCGATCGGGTGAAATATAAGGGAGGGTGTTAGACTCATCCGGGCCGAGTGGCATCAAAGTCGCCAGCGAGGGCAGCCACGTTAACGAATGCGGCTAGCCCTGTCAAACTGAATATCGACAGAACCGCGAGCCGCATGTAGCGTAATATAGTGACGTATGTGATGCCGGGTTTAGAGTTCAAGCTTTAGCTTGCCGCCGTTGACAATCCAGCCTAAGGCTGAACTCTGAACTTTAAATTTATGCCAGTGCGCTATCCACCAGATAATCAATATCCCCGGACAACTAATCGTGATCTTCGCAGTCCACGCGTCGTGTCTTACGTGGGGTCGCGGCCAAGCTTTGTGCGGCGAGTGCTGCGGCGGCTGTTGAGTGCGCCGGTGTTGATCCCGCTCGTATTCGTTAGTGCGATCGTACTCGGGATCCTGATCTACTACTGGACGGTCTTCTCAGGTCGAATCGACAATCTTCTTGCGGGCGAAGTGTACACACGGACCGCCGGCATCTACGCAGCACCGAAACAACTCCGCGTTAGTGAGCCGATCTCACAGGCTGACGTGATCGGCTTCTTAAAGCGCGCCGGCTATGTTGAAAGGACACAACAGGCAGACGAATCTCGCGGTCGATACTCTATAAACGGATCTGCTCTCGACATCGAGCCGAGCAGCGCATCGAGTGTCGATGGTACAAAGCAGTTTCAGAGTGTCAGGATTCAGTTTAGTGGTTCGGGAAAGTCGATTAGCTCGCTGACTGATCTTGAAGGTCGCGGCTCGTTACAACGAGTTTGGCTCGAGCCCGAGCTCATCAGCTCGGTCACCGGAACCGAGCGCGCAAAGAGAAAAATCATCGGGTTCAGCGATCTGCCACCACATCTCGTCAAGGCAATCACCGTTACGGAGGATCGTTCGTTCTTCGAGCATTACGGCGTAAACATTCGCGGTATCATTCGCGCGTTTGTGCGACGCTACGATTTAGATCCGAACTCACCGCTTGCCCGGCAAGGCGGATCAAGCATCACGCAACAGCTCGTCAAGAACCTGCTGCTCTCACCGGAACAGACGTGGCAACGCAAGATCAGCGAAGCCTACATGTCGATCATTCTCGAGACGCGGCTGAGTAAAGAAAAGATCTTCGAGCTCTACTGCAATCAGGTTTACATGGGCCAGCAGGCGGGCTTTTCGATCAATGGTTTTGGCGAAGCTTCCAGTGCGTATTTCAACAAGGACGTCACGACGCTCAACCTCCCGGAAGCAGCTTTTCTCGCCGCGTTGATTCGCAGCCCTAATCGCTACAACCCCTACACAAAGATCGAAACTGCAACTGCACGCCGCAACCAGGTGCTCGACTCAATGGCGGAAGCAGGCGCGATCACTCAGGAAGAAACAAAGAACGCGAAAGCCACGCCGCTCCAGGTTGTGCCCGCCCGCGGTCGCATCGACGTATCAGACGCGCCTTATTTTGCTGACTTCGTTCAGAACCAGCTCGGAGACATGATCGCCGGTAGCGGCGGCACCGAACATTTGCGGATCTACACGACCATCGACATGGACCTCCAGCGCGCCGCGTATGCCGCGTTGACGAAGCAGATGGCCGCGCTCGACAAGATCCAGTCGAAACGTTTTGAACCCGGCACGTTGCAGGCAGCACTCGTTGCCATGAACGCTAAAACAGGCGAGATCGTGGCGATGGTTGGTGGTCGTGATTACTCGAAGAGCCAGTTGAATAGAGCCACTGACGCGTACCGGCAGCCGGGTTCGGTCTTCAAGCCTTTCGTCTACGCGACCGCGCTGAACACCGCTTTCGATCCGATACCGCGCGTGATTACGCCGGCCACGACCTACATGGACGAGCCGAAGACGTTCACGTTTGATAACCAGGAATACTCGCCGGGAAACTTTGGCGAGAGTTACAGACACGAGCCTGTTACGTTGCGCGATGGTCTGGTCCATAGTCTCAACGTCGTCACGGTGGAAGTGGCAATGGAAGTGACAATTGGACGTGTGATGAATCTCGCGTCGAAGGCGGGATTGCCGAAGCCTCCGCGTGCTTATCCCGCGATGGCGCTGGGCACGAGTGAAGCGACACCCCTTCAAGTCGCTTCCGCATACACGGCTTTTGCGAATCTCGGAGCGCGAACTACTCCGATCGCGATCAACCGGATCACAACAGGCGATGGCGTCACGATCGCAGCGCCGACGGCGCAAAAGACCGAAGTGCTTCGTCCGGAAGTCGCTTTCGTCATGACGTCGTTTATGAAAGACGTGGTCAATCGCGGTACGGCCGCAAAGGTTCGCGCGCGTGGTTTGAAACAGGTTCTCGCCGGGAAGACAGGGACGTCTCGCGATGGTTGGTTTGCCGGTTACACACCTGATCTTGTTTGCGCCGTGTGGGTTGGTTTCGACGATGGTTCGCAACTCGGCTTGACGGGCGCGAATTCCGCGTTGCCAATTTGGGCAGACTTCATGCAGGTGGCCCTCGCGCAGCATCCCGAATGGGAAGGCGATTGGAACATGCCGCCAGGTGTCGAGCAGGTCGAGATAAATCCACAAACTGGGGCCGCAACCGCGCCTGGTGATACAGAGAAGCGAGTCGAGTTTTTTATCAACGGAACTGGCCCAAACGAGAGCGCGCTGCCCGACGAAGAAGCGACGCCGCTAGAGTTGCCGGAGCCCTCGCCGTTTGAGCAGCCATATCCTGAGTCGCCCATACCAGCAATTTCGCCATTACCAACGCCGCGGCGTGCGCCGACGTTGCCCGAGAGCCGGCTCGAAGGAACGATCACGTTGGATATCGATCCGCAGACGGGATTGATTGCGGTTGAGACTTGTCCCGTGATTCGCACGAAGACTTTTTCGCTGGGAACAGAGCCGCGAAAGTATTGTGGGCCGCAGTATCACCAGCGCAATACGATCGAACCCGTCCGCCCGCGCGTCGTGGGCACGCCACAACCGCGTTAGCCACAAAAAACCCAAAATCACAAAAGAGAGAGTGCAGAGTTAAGCGTTTCGATGGCGAGTGAAGCGGCGTGATGTTTGCGCGAGGGAAGGCCGCCGATCGCGTCCAGCAGCTCTGCGCGCGTTAACTGTTTTGCTTCGTCGATGGATTTGCCGCAAATCAGCTCCGTCAAAACTGAGCCACAAACGAGTGTCGGCGGGCAGCCGTAGGCGAGGTATCGTGCGGCCTCGATGCGATCGTCTATCACAATCAACGACAACCGCAAACGGTCACCGCAAATCGGGTTCGTCTCGTCTGCAATCGCATTCGCGCCGGGCAACTCACCTGCGTTACGCGGATGCGCCAGATGTTCTTTGAACTTTACGGAGTAAGGCAAGAGCCGTGTATTTATCCGTGCAAATCTGTGGTCACTAACGTCAACGGCGACAGTGCCCGCAGTCTCTCTACAGCCTTCGCGAGCACTTCAATCGCATACTCAATCTCATCGTCAGTATTATCTTTCCCGAAACTGAACCGTATCGAACCGCGCGCTAGCTCGTCATTGACGCCGAGCGCGCGAATCACCGGCGATGGCTCGAGCGTTCCCGACGAGCACGCCGAGCCAGTCGAAACCGCCACCCCTTCGAGGTCCAGATTGATGAGCAGTCCCTCGCCTTCGATAAAACGAAATGACATATTCGAGATATGGTCCAGCCGCTGCCCGCGGTCGCCATTCATCACCACATCCGGAATGCGTTTCGACACTGTTGCCTCAAACCTGTCGCGCAGCGCGCGATCGTGAAGCGACCGCTGTTCGAGCTCTTCGCGTGCGAGTTTTGCCGCTTCGCCGAAAGCGACGATGCCAGGAACGTTTTCGGTGCCTGCACGCCGCTCGCGCTCCTGGTGTCCGCCGACATTCTGTCCGTGCAGGCGAACGCCGCGACGGACGTAAAGTGCCCCGATGCCTTTCGGCGCGTACAACTTGTGTGCAGACATCGTCAGGAGATCGCAGCCAAGCTCATCCACGTTCAAGCGCAGCCGCCCCGCAGCTTGTACTGCATCCGTATGGAACCAGAGATGCTGGTGGCCGCCTGCACGCCGCTCGCGTATGAGCGCGCCGATTTCAGCAACCGGTTGAATGGTGCCGATCTCGTTGTTCGCCAGCATGACGGTTATCAAGACGGTTTCTGGTCGCAGTGCTGCCGCTACGTCGTCAATCCTTATGATCCCGTTTTGATAGACGGGCAGCCGCGTGATTTCCCAGCCTCGCTTCTCGAGGTCGGCACAAACGCCCGCAACGGACGGATGCTCGATTGACGATGTGATTATGTGTCGGGGCTGGGCCGTCGCCGCTTCACACAGACCCCGAATCGCGAGGTTGTTTGCTTCAGTTCCACCTGAGGTGAAGACTATCTCATTTTGTTTCGCGCCAATCAGGGCCGCGACTTCCCGTCGCGCACGATCGATTGCGGCACGTGCCTGTTGGCCAAACCCGTGAACGCTCGACGCATTTCCGAAGTTCTCGACCACCGCACGGGCCATTGCCGCCGCAACACGCGAGTCCACGGGCGTCGTGGCGCTGTTATCTAAGTAAACTCGGCGCACTACATTTGGCATCTGAACCGCAGTTTGCCACAAAGAGGCATAAAAAGCACAAAATGCCCCTTTTGGATTCACGCTCAGTTCAACTTTGCAGGTTTTGAGCTTTTCTGCTTTTTTGCGGCTGATCTTGGTGATACATTTCAAACGCTACGAGGTTGGCTCTCCCAAGACGCTACGACTGTTCCAGGTCGTAAATTCTTCGGAAGGAAACAATATGAATTATTTCAAACTTCCTTTGGTGGTTTTACTGAGCATCTGCGTTAGCGGCTTGCTCGCCATCGTTCCCGCGAGCGCGCAGGCGCAGACCACCGCGCTTGAACGCGGGTATCGAACGGGTTATTCAGACGGCTACACAGCCGGTTACAGTGATGTTTCCAGTCAGGCTCCTCGTAACCATCAAGACAAAGAGGATTATCAAAAGGCCGACCGCTCGTACAACGATGTCTGGGGACCAATCGAGGATTATCGCGATGGTTATCAGCAAGGATTCGAGGCCGGGTACGCGGCAGGCTACGATCGCCAGCAGTTCAATTCGAGTTTGCCGCAAGGGCTACGACGTCGGGGAAACACGGGTAGTGCGAGTATCGACGTGAATGTGCAAACGCCCAACACTCCGGTTACTGATGCTTCTTCAACCGATGCTGATACGACCGTTCAGCCAAGTGGCTCACTGGTAATTCCACGCAACACGATTCTCGCACTCGAACTCTTAACGCCACTTTCAACTGACGCGAGCCAGCGTGGCGATCGACTTCAGGCACGTGTTTTCGAACCAGCGCAGTACGCAGGCTACATTGTCGAGGGACGAGTCGCGCAGGTTAGACGTCCAGGAAAAGTGAAGGGCGTGGCTGAGCTTCAGTTAGCATTCGATCAGATTCGTTCAAGCGACAATCGCACTGCGACGTTGCACGCCGAGCTTATCGAGATCAGTCCGATCGGTCCTGAAGAATCGGAGATCGATTCTGAAGGTGGTGTGAAAGGACGCGATTCGACGAAAGACGACGCGGCGAAAGTCGGCGCGGCGTCCGGAATCGGCGCGATCATTGGAGCCATTGCCGGCGGCGGCAAAGGAGCGGCGATTGGAGCCATCATCGGCGGTGGGGCCGGTACAGCCGGAGTCATGACACAACGCGGTAAAGACATTCGACTCGAGCGCG
>DAIOGT010000129.1:0-13575 GCA_036745095.1 Pyrinomonadaceae bacterium | reverse complement strand
GCCGAGTCGCACAATACGGCGCTTGAAACGGATCCGTCGTGGATCGGGCAGAGATTTGGCCTCGATAACCATCCTTCAGTGCTTCCAATGTTTTGTGCCTTGTATAAAGGATTAATGCGTGAGGAATTCAAGAAAGGCGAGGATCGCTGTGCTTAAACAAGCATTTGTGCGCGTTCCGTCTCTTTATCATGGACCGATTCGACGAGCGTTCGGATCCCGGAAATACTTTCTAATCCGACTTGATACCCTGCCTCGATCAGCTCGTCCGCCCGGCCCATTTCGTCCCAACGGATATGACCGATTTTTGGACTGATCACGAAATCGGCCATCTCGAGTTGATGGCGCGACGCGGTCTTCTGAACCACCATCATCGACTGCAACAACACCCCAATCACCGAGCTCGACGGCGTGATAAACGTAGCCCCTTCAGAGTTCACGTCGACCGCAATCACGATATCGGCCCCAAGCGCACGCGTGAAGGTTGACGGAATAACCGCCACCAAACCTCCATCGACGAGTTGGCGGCCTTCCTGATCCAACACCGGTACGTACCAACCAGGAATCGTGCAGCTCGCGCGGATCGCGAACGGCACGTCGCCCGTATCCTTCATGACGACCGGGCCGCCGGTAGCCAGGTCAGTGGCGATGGCCGCAAAGGGAATCGGCATCTCTTCAAATTTCGTGATTGGCAGTCGCGCTCTCAGATACTGCTCGAGCCGTTCGTTGCTTTGTATTCCCAATCGCGACATCGTTACGCGACCGATGTCGCGCCAGCGAAGTTGGCGCCCGAAGTCGGTGATTTCGTCGATCGTCATTCCGGAGGCGAAGGCGCCGGCCACGATTGACCCGGCAGAGGTTCCGGCAACGCAGTCGATTCGAATGTCGTTTTCCAACAGCGCGCGCAACACTCCCACGTGGGCCATGCCGCGCGCTGCGCCGCCAGAGAGAGCTAATCCAATCTTAGGTAAATCAGACCCCATTCAAGATTACAATCTCCGCACGTTCTCTCGCCGTATCGAGAAATGCGTCCGTGTCAGACTCTATCTTCGCTTCCATCAGCGTCTTCTCAATCTCGCTGCGAGCCTGTTCGAGCGGCGGCACGATGCGCCCCGGAAATCGAGCCTGGAGCCGAGGTGTGTAGACGTCTCGATAATAGTCAGCAATCTCCTTCTGATTTATTACTACGAAATTTCTGAAGCGAAAATCCAGATATTTTTCCATTTTGAGACGCTGCTCGACGATCTCGTCCAGTTTCTCGCTCGTCAACCCCACACGTTGCACGCGTTGCTGAAATTCGAGTGGTGAGGCGAAGTTGCGCGCCAGCTCGTCGCGTGCGTCACTTACTTCCTTCTGCGTGGGCACGATGGTCGGGATCTTCTCCGCTTCCTGAAGAATCAGGCGCTGATCGATGAGCAAACGCAGAGCGCGATTGAGATCCTCGGAAGTGGGATTATCGAGCACACTGCGAGGCTGGAGAGACAACTGCCAGAGCAGATCAGAATAGGTGATCAGATCGGTGCGAACTCCTGCGTTTACGGTCGCGACCATTTTGTCGACAACTTTTTGCGCGGTGCACACTGGCACAAAACAGATTAACGCGCCGACCAACACGATCAAATCCGCTCTTAGTATCCTTTTCATCCTCGCTCCTAGAACGTTTGCGTAATTCTGAAGTGCAAATTCCCTCGATGCAGTCGAAACACTGCCGGCGTGCCGTCAAAAAGATTTCCGGTACCACGCTGTGGAATCAAAAACTCTGGCGGGTTCAACAAAAAACCGTAATCCACTGCAAGTGCGCCGCCGAAGGGCAATTGCAGACGGAATCCCAAACCAACGGTGTTAGTCCACCGCGCTCGCAAGTTCGCTTTGTTGATTGCCGCCAGAATATCGCCCGGCGGAACAGGGGTCGTATCTTCCTTTCCGAATAAATCTCCGATGCGCCGGAACACGTTGCCGCCGTCGTAAAAAGGCACCGCCTGCACTGATCTCGTCAGCGGTATTCGCGCTTCAAGATTCACGACCGCAAGCGCGTTTCCACCTACCGGCACCGTGAACGGATTGAGAAACACGATGTTCCGCTCCTGGTCGCGAAACGGTCCTTCCGGAATGACGACCTGGCGTGGACCAGCTTCTTCAAAATTGAAACCACGCAATGTTGTAGAGCCGCCGGAGAAAAATCGCTCGCTGATCGGCACCGTCAAATCGATCTCGTCGATGGATCCATTGCCATCACGGTCGCGCGGGTTGAACACATTTGCGAGACCCAACGTCATGTTGCCCGCAAGCACGGTGTCGCGCAGCGCTGAGACTTTGTAGTAGTGCCTGTAAGTCGTCTGAAAACGGTTAAACGAAATGTTTCCACCGAGCTGCCGCAACGCCACCGCGTAGTCGACACTCAGAAAACCACCGCGAGTCGCGTCAACCTGGTTGTATCGACAAACTTCGCCCGGAGCGCCTACCTCCTCATCATCGTCTACGCTTCTCCCCAACAATCCACGTTCGCATCGTTCGCGCGTGTCTCTGACCAGCGAAGCACCAAAACGCGACAGTCGCACCGTCCTGTCGGGCTCGAGAATCGGCCGCACTACGAGACTCCCGAGATTAAAAAGACGCACATCTTCATAGCTGTAACGACCGAAAATGATGGTCCGCGTTCTCCTGTCGAGCACGCGCTGTGTTTCGATCGTAGCGGTAAACCGATTGATCGTGGGTTCGTTAATGCGTTCACCAAAGATGTCAATCGGATTTCCGTCTTCGTCGAGTCGCTGCACGATGCCCATCGTTCCGCGATCTATCGCCGAACGGAAGAAACGTGTGATTGTGGAGTCGCGTAGGTATTGAATGGAAGCACCGAGCGGCGCGAAGTCATATTGGTTGTATCGCGCGAAACGCGGATCCAGATACTCAAGCCGCACGAGCTGCTGGCGACGACTCGCACGAAGGCGCATCGCTCCGTGACGCAAACGATTCATCAGGTTTACCTTGCTGATTTCAAACAGTCCAAGTGCTCCAGCGTCCGTCGAAAAACCGCCGCCGTAATCCATCACGTTCGGCTGTTTCTCTTCGACGTCGATGATCACGTCGCGCTGCCTGTAGCCTGACGCGGTTTCGCCTGCGGGCTCGGTTCGGATGATTACCTGGCGATAAGCATCCGTCAGATACAGCTCACGCTCGGCCTCAGACACACGATCGGCCCTGAGCACCTCGCCTTCGGCGATTGGAATCGCCCGCCGAATCGCCTGTCGCTTGGTACGTCGTGTGTTGACGCTGCCGGTTACGCCATTAATGACGATGTTGTTGATGTAAACTTTGTCGCCTTCATCAGCGATTGTATAAACCAGCCTGACTTGTTCCTGCTCGTCTTTCTTCGGCAACTCGACGATCGAGAAGTCGATTCGCGGGTTCCAATAGCCGTCACGCGCGTAAAGTGTCGCCAGCCGATCCGCGTCAATGCGCGCCACTGAGCGCGAATACGGCGCACCGATCACCGTTCGCAATTCCTGTCGAACTCGCTCATCGGTGTAGATCTTGTTTCCTTTAACTTCGACGCCGGCAATGCGTGTCAACGGACCTTCCGTCACCTCAAACGTGATAATCAGGCTGTCGCCATTGATCGAAACGCCCTGTAGCACCTGCGCACTCGCTTTACGGTAACCAAGATCGCGCATGAAGGCCTCGATCGTGCGGCGGTCCTGTTCGAGCAGCGTGAGACTTGTGTAACCGCGTCCGTAACCGAGAAACGGAATCAAACCGATCGCGTTCGCCTTCTGACTCTTTAAGTCAGCTTCAACATCCTCGAAAGACAGCCTTTCTGTTCCCGTGATGCGAATGTCACTGAGACGAAAGCGACGGCCCTGCTCGACCTGGTATTCGATCGTGACGTTTTGGCCCGTTAGCGTAACCGGATTAAGGTTTTCGCAAGTCTCGGGAGAGCCGTTCGGCCCCAGATCCGCCGGTGGATTGGCCACGGTGCAAGTTTGGGTTATCTCGGCAAAAAAGTAACCGTCTTCCTGTAACTTGTTGCGAATCCGGCGCGCGCCCTCGATGATGGCCGAGAAATCGACATTTCCCTCGCGCTTCACGGGCAAGAGCTCGCGCTGCGTCTTCTCGCTCATCTCGTAGTTCTTGACGACGACATTTACCTTTGGACCGACCACGCCTCTCAGACGAATTCTGACTGTATTCTTCTCCGGGTCTCGCTCGACGCGCGGATCCTCAAGCACAGGCGCAAGGTGACCCTCAGTAATGAGCGCGTCGCGCACACGTTTCAGATCGTCTGCCAAAGCATCGCGAGTAAAAGGAGTTTTCGACTGAAGCGTTAGAGAAGTGCGGACCGTGGTCGCCTCGAAACCGGTGATCTGGATATCGAACACATCCACTTTTGACTGTTCACCGGGCGTGACTTTGTAGGTCACGGTAGCACGCAGGCCACGCGGGCCAAGTTGCTCTAAGGGCTCCACCGTGGCGTTGTAGTAACCGCGATCGCGCAAGTACGTCTGAATCTCGTCTGCGTTGCGCAGGATGAGTTGTCGCGTGAGACGATTCCCGGATTCCGCAAAGCTGATACGTCCGCGCAGTTCGTCGGTTGAGATCGGCGAACCCGTAACCGGTCCGAGTTCAATCCGCACGTCGCCTACCTGAACCTGCCGTTGCACAACAAAGCGAAGTCTGACCGGTCCAGTGCGAGCAGCGCCTTCTTCGATCACCTCCACACGCGCATTTGCGACGCGTCCGGAGTCGAACAGCGCTTGGAGCGAATCGCGCACATGCACGGCAGAATATGGTGTGTTGGGTGCGACTCTGAGGAGGGCCATGAACTCGGCCTGAGCAGCAGGTGCGGCGGCACTTCCCTCGAAAACCAATTCAACAGCGGTGATCTGCCGTCCTTCGTAGTCTTCGATGCGTGCGTTGCTTGCAGTATCGGCGCGCGCCACCGTCAGAAGAGAAAGACCGAGCATGACCAAAAGCAACAGTTTGTGCGTTTTGTGCTCTTTTGCGGCCAAATCGTAACCTACCCCTTGCTCAGAATCTCTTCCGGAAACGGATCTCAAAATTGAAGTTGTTAGTGCGCGCACTCAATCTTCGAGTAGACGCCTGCTCGTACTGGGCAACAAACGAAAGTCGATCGGAAACGCGATACTCGAGCGCCAGAATCTGGTTCGGATCGGAAGTGACATTCGTTGAATAAGTGACGCTCACTTCCTTGCTGATTCGTCTTCCCAGCGTCAGTCGTGCGGCGGGAGTCGAGCCAGTGGTTCCGCCAATCACCGGGTTGATCTCAAAACGTGTCAAGCCAAACAGCTTGCTCGTCGCTCGTTGTGCCGGCGCGTTGATAAGCGCATCCGTTAGCAGACTCGTCGCTGCTCCGACTTCAGACTGCGCGAGGATCGACGAGCTCGTGTCGCCTGAAGAAAGTTGACCGGTCGTGATCAAAGAAACAACGTCTGCCTGCGGCAACGCCGGTTCTGAACGCACAGAAGCCTGCGGCTGCGACAGCGGACCCGAAAGGCCGATGATTACGCGATAACCCCGGATTTGCGACTCACCCTGAATGTTGAGAATCGGATCGGCATTACGGCTGGGTGGCAGATCGACGAGAGCCCGCGTGATGTCGTATCGATCGTTGCGGAAGTTTAGCGTTCCACTCGTGGCCGTAATTCTCCCTGAAATAGTCGGATCGTTAATCGGCCCATCCAACTGAAGCGAAACAGAACCGACGAGGTCGGCAAGATTATTTCGCACGACGAGGGCGTTTCTTCCTTCAACTCGCAGCGACGTGAAAATCGCGGTGCGCGTCAGCTCGATCTCAGCTCCTTCTTCGATCGACTCGCCTCTGCGTGTGTTGATGAGGTCAGCGAGCTCGATGTCTTGCGTGTATTCAGTGCGACGCAGATTAACGACACCGCCAATCAACTGCTCGCGCGATGAACCTCGAATCTCAACATCCGCGTCGAGTGTCGAGCGAAAGTCTTGCGGAAACGGAACCGTAACGTTGTCACCGTGAATACTCACGCGAAAAGCAGAAACAATGAAGCCATCGAGCAAAGCGCCACCGGTTGCTGAAACACGCCCGCCTCCGATCGTCCCTTCAAGTGAATCGATCTGCGCCTGGTTGGCAGTAAATCGAAGCGCCGCTCTCAGGTTCGCTACGGTCCAACGGTCGTTACCAAGCAGAACAGACACAGAAGCATTGTTGAGAGACGCTGTACCGATCATGCGTGGATCTTCAAACGTTCCGTTGATGCGAACGGCCACCGCGGCTGAACCTGACGAGAAGAAATCAGGCGAGACACCGTTCAGCACGCGCAGGTTCAGGTCGCCGTTGATACTCAAACTTTGTCTGCCCCCGGCCGCGGTTGCGAGCGTGCCGTCGAGCACGATGTTCGTGCCTGGTCCAGTGAATCTCGCACCCTCAAAAACCATCTCACCCGGCGTGAACTTAACAATCAAAGGGGACGTCGCGTTGAGCTGCACGTCCTCCACCCGAAAACTGAGCTCTGTGAAGTTGGCCGTGCCTGACAATCCCGCGACCGAGAAGTTTGCGTCGTCGTCGAGCAAATTGCCCGAGGCCGTGATGGTTCCATTCGCACGACCGGTCACGCGTACGGCGCTGCCAGGCATCGCAATCTGAAACAAGTTCGTCAGATCGGCATTCGTGAACGTCGTTTGAATCGACGACGCCAGGGCCGGAGTTGCAAGATTGATCTGCGCGGCGACGACCTGCGGCGGCCCAAGTATGCCGGTAGTGAAATTAATGTTGAGCTGGCGGTTTTCTGTCCTGCCGGTGAGTGCGACTGTGCCGGCCGGACGACCATTAATCGTCACGTCGCGGCCCTGACCGTCAAACGTGATCTGGTAAGCGGAAAAGTCCTGGTCCGAAAGATTGCCTGAAATGCGGGCGCTGAAATCGCCGACACCAGTGACCGACGGCATGCCGGGCCTGTTCGCAAGCGCAGTCAGACGCGCGAGCTGCATGTTCTCGGCCTTGCCCTGAAAATCAAACTCCCTGCTCTTCGTATTAAAGTTTCCGCTGGCGACAATGTGTCCGGCTACTAGCCGCACATCGACACTCTCGACGTTGACATTTGGTCCATTGAACGTTGCTCTCGCTGACATGCTCTGGAGCGGTTCGCCTGCGAGCCTGCCTGGTCCAAACTGCAGATCGGCGCTGCCACTCATGGCGTCAGGAATTCCAGTCACGCTTATCTTTCCTGAGAGATCCGATTGCGTATCAGAAGTAAGCTGGTTACTGCTCAAGGGCGAAAGCGCGAGGAGATTTCGAGCACTGAAGCGATCGAGTGTGGCTTCGACAGACGTGTTGTTGTCACCGTTTCGCGGCTTAACTAGCGAGAACTGAACGCCTCCGCCATCGCGTTCCGCCAAACTTCCATCGGGAATCCGTATCTCGGCGTCGTTCATCGCAATCGACGCAGACAACGCGCCAAGCTCATTGCCGTTTACGATGAGTGTGCCGACGGAAAATCTTCCGGTGAGATTTGGCGACTCCAGTCGCCCGCGAATGTTTCCGTTGAAAGCGAGCTGGCCGCCCAGTTCGATTCCATAGCTGCGCATCTGCTCTTCGACCTCCGGCAGGAGTCCGGACGAGATCAAAACCGCCTGTAGCTCAGCCGCGTCGGATGAATTTAAGTCGACTTGAAGATTGGAATCGTTTTCAAATGAGAACTGGCCAGTCGCGGTCAGTCGCGTCGCCGGTGTTTGAAGGTTGACCTGTTGGATATCGAAGGTGCCGCGATTGGCGCGCATCGCCACTTCGCCCGTGATCGGAATGCGATCCGCGTTCGTCTCGCCTGTTTCCGCGGTCAAACGCGTCGTGATCGTTCCCGAAGCGAGTTTGAAATCCGTACCGGGAAACTGTAGATCGACTCGACCCGTGGCGCGACCTGCAAGCGGCACTGCACTGCCCGCAAGCGCCGCGAGTGGTCCAGCTATCTCGAGATCGTTGAAGTCGGCCGTAACCTGCGACGTGCCGCCTCGCCCGATTGCCACGCGCGCGTTTCCACTTGCACGTCCGCGGAAAACATCGGCGGTAAAGTTATTGAACTGAATCTCGCGATTGGTTGCGACGACATTCGCGCGCGCCTGGCCCATGTTCATCCGGCCCAACACGCCGCCGCCGATGCTCAGATCGGCAGTCGCGCGGTAGCTGCCCGAAGGCTCAACTACAAACACCGGCTTGGAAAGTTTCACATTCTCAGCCTGACCGTCAGCAAGTTTCACTGTGCCGGCGTCGATGTCGGCTGTCGAGCCTTCGATTCGCCTGTTTCGTACCGAAAGTCGCACGCCGGCAATGTTGAGATTTCCGATCTCCGCACCTGAGGCGCTCGTCGCCCCGACCTGAACGTCTTTCACCACAACACTCGTGACGCCGTCGCGATCTGTGATGTCGATGTTGTTGGCGGTGACACCTTTGATCTGTGCGCCTGACGCTGTAACCGTTCCTGCTTTGACGCTCGCGATCGTGCCTGTTGTAACGTTGTTTTGATTTCGGAATTGCAGGTTTGAAGCGGTGATGCCGTTTACTCTCGCGGCGCCCGCTTCAAGACCGTTTGCAGTGAATTGACTCGAGTGTGCATTCAGAACGCCATCGTTCATCTCAGCGCGCGCGTCGCGAAGAATCAGACCCGTCAGAGTCGTTCCATAGCTCTTTTCAGCAACCGCGCGTAACTCGCCAATCCAACGGAAGTTGCTCCCGGTGCCCATCACGTTTCCAGCGATCTGCAACGAATCGATTTGGAAGTCGCCAACGTTGAGCAGATCGGCAACCGCTTTCCCGTTGATCTCGTAACTCCTGCCCTGCACTGAGCCCGCCGCACTTACGTTCAGTCCCTGCAACCGCAGGTTGTCGGCAGCCAGCGCATCTGATTGGAGCTGCCCATTCAGTTTGAACTGATCGCCTTCGCCCGAAATGGTACCGGTGAAATTACCGGCGCCACGCAACGCCGAACCTGGCTGCAACGTGTCGGAGAGTTGCGTGAGGTCTACTTGCGACGTGACGTTCATCGTGTAACGAAGAGAACGCCAATCGTCCATAACGCCGTCCATCTTTGCTTCCGCAACCGGTGACTTCAAAACGAGCTCGTGGATTTCGGCTTTTTCCTGATTGAAACGCAGGCGCGCCTGGATGTCGATATTGTCGATCGGTCGAGTGTCGTAAGTGAAAGTTGAATTCGAGAGAGACAAGTTGACGGTCGTCATTCGAGCGCCGATGGGAACGTTCGGATAATCCGGCTGGATGGTAACGTGCAGGTTTCTGCCAACGCCGGAAATGTCGTGACGCTCGTCACCATAATGGACCACGCCGTTTTTGATTTCGATGTTCGCGGTTGAATAAGCAAACAGGATGCGCCTGTTGGGCTCGGGTGGCGGAATCCGGATGTTGCGGAAGTTTGAGCGACCCTCCTCGTCGAAAGTCACCCACGCCTCAAAGCCCTCGATCTTCAGATCCTCGAGATTGATGTTGCGCTGCAAATTCAACGCGTACAAGTCTTCGATCTTTACCGTAGCTAACAGCTTGTCGATCTTTCCGAGCCGCTCGCCTGTTACCGAGTCGTAGAGCTCGATGCCGTCCATTTCGACGGTTCGCGGAGGGAATGTGGCGTGAAAGGTTCGAATCTCCGCACGAATGCCGTAGCTTGCGAATGTCTGCTTGATCTGATTGGCGACGTAACGATCTACAAAACCGAGTCGAAACAGAAAGAGGGCCAGCAGAATGACCGCGAACGTAGCGCCACCAACGATCGCCGTCGCGATCACAACGTGGCGGCGCCTGAAGTAATACCAACGCTTACGTATGGGAGGCTTCTTCTCTACACTCATAACCTACAGTCGCCAAGCGAACGCCGGGGAACTCTGAATTCTAGAGGGAGAGATTGTAAGTGCCGCAAAGAGGCACCAAAAGTCACAAAAAGATCAGATGTGTCTCTTGTGCCTATTGGTGGCAAACCTCAATTAGGTTTATCGACGATGCCCTGCTGATCCTTTAGAGATGCAGGTTGGCCCAGCGGAACATTGCCGACTACTGAGAGCTCAAAACCTTCCAGAGCTGCTACTTTGGGGGGATGATTCGAAAGCAATAAGATGTTGCGCAACCCGAGATCGTGGAGAATCTGGGCGCCGACGCCATAGTCGCGATCGATTCCGTAACCCGTTTCCAAACTCGCTTCTCGCTTACTGATGCCGCGCTGCTGCATGACGTTGTAAGTACGCAATTGGTTTACCAGGTCTAAACTGTGCTCGCGCTGCCGCAAGTAGAGAACCACGCCGCGCGCCTCCGCCGCGATCTTCTCGAGCGCCGTATGGAGTTGAAAACCGGTGTCGTCGATCAACGAGCCAAACATATCGCACGTCACATTCTCCGTGTGGACACGCACCAGAACCGGATCGTCAGTCTTTACATCGCCCATCACCATTGCGAGATGTACATCGCCGTTAATCACATTTTCGTACGCGAACGCACGAAAGCGGCCGTAGACTGTCGGTAAATCAGTTTCGACCAAACGCCGGACGAGGGTCTCTTTGCGTATCCGGTATCTCACCAGATCGGCGACGCTGATCACCTTCAGATCGTGTTGCGCCGCAAATTCCCTGAGCTGCGGGAGGCGCGACATCGTTCCGTCTTCGTTCATGATTTCGCAGATCACGCCGGCAGGATAAAGACCGGCGATGCGTGCGATGTCAACGCTCGCTTCTGTCTGTCCGGGACGAACGAGCACGCCGCCGTTCTTGGCGCGAAGCGGGAAAATATGACCAGGCCGACACAGATCCTGAGGCCGCGACTTCGGATCGACGGCGGCGAGAATCGTGGTGGCGCGATCGGCCGCGGAAATTCCGGTGGTGATGCCACGACGTGCGTCGATGGAGACCGTGAATGCAGTGCCCAGATATGAGGTGTTGTCTGCGACCTGCGTAGTCAGGTGAAGCTCGTCGCAGCGCTCCTCTGTCAGTGGCAAACAAATCAGGCCGCGGGCGTGCCGGGCCATAAAGTTGATGATCTCGGGAGTGACCTTCTCGGCGGCGCAGACCAGATCGCCTTCATTTTCGCGATCTTCGTCGTCGACGATGATGATCATGCGGCCGTCGCGGATATCGGCAACCGCATCTTCAATGGCGGCTAGAGTCACCCGCTCATGTTAACCGAAAGGAGATAGCCGCGAAAGTGCACAAAAGGCAAAGTTTAAGGTTCAGCCTTCAGGCTGCCGTCGGGGCAGAAGCACGCTAAAGCTTGAACTGTGAGCCGCTTAGTAGTCGCTCTACATATTTGCCGATCACGTCGACTTCAATGTTGACGTCGTCGCCAGGGTTAAGGCGCGAGAGATTCGTGACCTCCCAGGTCTTCGGGATGATAGCAATCTCGAGAAATTCGTCGGTTAAAGCCGCAATCGTTAGACTAATTCCCTCGATCGCGACCGAGCCCTTGAACACGAGGTATTTCGCAATCTCTGCCGGGTACCGAATTCTCAGCGTCCACGACTCACCGTGATCCTCCACACCCACAAACTGGCCACGAGCGTCTACGTGTCCCTGGACGATATGACCGCCGAGGCGCGTCGCGGGCGTAACTGCGCGTTCGAGATTGACGGCGGCGCCGGGCCGTAGACTGCCGAGTGTCGAGCGCATCAGTGTCTCGCGCGAAACGTCCGCCGCAAACGAATCCGGCTGAATATCGAGAGCAGTCAGGCAGACGCCGTTTACTGCGATCGAATCGCCGTGGCTTGTGCCTTCGGTAACAACACGAGCAGCGATGACGATTCGCGCGTTATCGCCACGCTCCTCGATGCTGCTTACACTCCCGAGCTCTTCAATGATGCCTGTGAACATTCGCCATCATCTCCGCAAACACTTCATCAATAGTCTTCCCGGTGGAATCGACAACGATCGCGTCGTCAGCAATCTTCAAGGGCGAATCAACGCGTGTTGAGTCGCGTCGATCGCGTTCCATCATGTCCGCAAGCGTCTCAGCGTAAGTCGCCGCGCTGGAGATTATCTGGTCCTCTTTGTAACGGCGCTCGGCACGCTCCTCCGGCACCGCAGTCAGGAAAAATTTAACGTCCGCCTCGGGAAAAACGACTGTGCCGATATCGCGACCATTCAGCACCGCGCCCCGCTTGCCCAGTGCACGTTGCCGTTCAACCATCGCACGTCTCACGCCGGGAATAGTCGAAACTATCGACGACATCTCCGTCACGCTCTCGGTCCGAATCTGTTCGGTTATGTCGCGCCCGTTGAGTAAAACAGACAGCGACTCCGGATCGCCTTCGAGATCGATCTCGATCCTGTTTGCCAGTTCAGTAACCGCCTCTTTGTCGTTTGGATCAACGTGCGCATCAAGCACCGCCAGCGCCACGGCGCGATACATCGAACCCGTGTCGATGTACAGCAGATTCAACGCACGCGCCAACATTCGGCCCAGCGTTGACTTGCCCGAGCCTGATGGACCGTCAATCGCGATGATCATGGAATGAAGAGTCTATACAAACGCCGCGAACACTTCGTTTGACAACAAAGCGCCCGTGCGCGTCAATCTAATCAAATCACCGTCGAACTCAACCAGCCCGGCTTTGCAGAATCGGTCCAGATCCTCGCGATGCTCGTCGCGCAAATCAACACCAAAGGAGTCGCGATAACGACGCAGATCTACGCCTTGCATCAATCGCATTCCGAGAAACAACGCTTCCGCACGGACGTCCGTCTGGCTTAACTGCTGCTCTTCAACTACAGACGACACACCGCGCTCAATCATTTCAAGGTATTGCAAAACGTCGCGGTGATTGGACCAGCGCCGCGTGTGACCGTCGTACGAATGCGCTGAACACCCGAAACCGTAATAAGGCGCCGCGGTCCAGTATTTGACGTTGTGTCGCGAATGGAAACCGGGGCGACACAGATTCGAGATCTCGTAATGCTCGTAACCGGCTGCAGCCGCCTGCTCAATCATCCATTCGTACATCACGCTCGCGAGATCGTCGTCAGGCACAGGCTGAATTCCGCGTCGAATGTGTTCGGCGAGGGGCGTGCCTGAATGCACCTCGAGCAAATAAAACGAGAGATGCTCGGGATCCAGATCGAGTGCCTGTTTTATGTTTCTCTGCCAACCGTCGAGCGTTTGGCCCGGCAGGCCCGCGATCAGGTCGAAACTGACATTCGCGAAATCCGCGTCGCGCAGATCGGCGAAAGTTCTCAATGCATCTGCAGTGTTATGTGATCGACCCAGTTTTGCGAGCTCCGCATCGTCAAAAGTCTGTGCGCCGAAACTCGCACGATTAACTCCCAAACTCCGAAACGCGCGGAGCTTCTCCGGTGTGGCACTCCCCGGATTTATCTCGAGCGTGATTTCGGTCTCAGCAGCGATCGTAAACTTGTCATACAACGCGGCGAGGATGCGTTCGAGTTGTGATGGTGCGAGTAACGATGGGGTGCCACCACCAAAATAAATTGTGTCAACAGTCTCACAGGTGTAACGCGAATTTTGAATCTCGTTGACTAGACCACGAACATAACGCTCCGCGAGTTCACCTTGATAAAGACCTGTAGCGAAGTCGCAATATGAACAACGCG
>DAIOGT010000128.1:0-13597 GCA_036745095.1 Pyrinomonadaceae bacterium | reverse complement strand
ACATCATCCGACCGGACATTCCGAGTGGGTTAATGCTACTGGGAGTAATACACTATGGACCGTGGGATCGCTCAAAGTTTCGCTCCTTAGAAATCGAGCTAAAAGAAAGAGCGTGCTCCGGGGTTAGCATTTTATTAACGACAGATCCATTGATCGGAAAACCGAAGATTGGAAGCCAGTAAATGATCAAATGATATGAAAAGCAGAGTTCCATAAAACTATCCGCGCTTTAATCGTCACCCTGCGAGCTTCTTTTATCGAAGCGGCGCACGTCGGACCAGTAGCGCGGTGGGATCAGGAGACCGTGAACAAGAGACTGTAGGTTATATTTATTGACAACTCCGTAAGTTTGGACCAGGCCCGAGATGAGTTTGTTCGGATTTAGATGTAGCAGCCGGCGCACTTCATCCGGAACGAGCAACGCCTGCACCTGTAGCAATAACTGATAACGCCATACTCCCAAATGCCTGCGGTAAGATTCAAACAGCGTTGACGAGTGTTTGCTGTTACGCAAATCGCGAAGCAGATGACGGCGACGATCCAGTTGCCACTCCGGATACGTGCGCGGCAGCTCCGGAATGTGCAACCCCTCACCTATGCGCAGGAACACTTCAAACAAATCGCTCTTCTGAAGTTCCGTCAATGGTCCATAAAGCAGCTCGTAAGCACGATCTGAATAGTGGATCAACATGTACAGGACGTCGCGGTAGGCCCAATCAGGTATCGTTTGCCCGCGGTCGTGTTCGACGGACGCATGTTGCGCGTTTATTCGATTGAGCGTTTGGCGCGCCTTTTCCTCATCTACAAACACGATCTCCTGAGCATAACGAACGGTGGAGAAGAGTCGCCCGATCGGGTCACGCGGAATCTCGCCGGTAAAGAAGAGCCAGTCGACGGCGCGGTTGAGCGCAAACTCAGCGGCCGATCCGGCGAAGATCAGTAGAACCAGATCCGGGTCGCCCCAGATTTTGCGGACGATTGAATGGCGGTCCACAAAATCGGCGCCGGTCGTGTGTTTTGCCAACGGCACTGCCCGTGTTGATGTGAATGACGTACTAGCCATCTCGGGTTAATACAACACTGCTGACAAGCGCCCTTTGCGGTGCAGCAACCTGTCCGCTATTTCCACCATTCTCCGATTAGGCATAGCAATTGGTCGTTGGGCCAGCACACGCATCATCGCCTCGTGTTCCCGGCCTGGTCCGAGCCAACATGCGTACATGATCAGCGCGGCGGCAGTTGAGCGACTAACGCCGGCTTCGCAGTGGATTAAGACTCTGCCGCTAGTTGAGCGGAGATCGTGTGCGAGCGTGATGATCTTCTGAACGTCCTCCTCGGTCGCGCCGAACTCCGTGACGACATCAGCGACCAGCAAACGCAACTTCCGCTTGGCGTTGTTGTACCCGAGCGGCAGCTTATCCTGCACGTCGCCGATCGAGAGCAGGCACATCACGTCCGCACAACGTTGTGGCGAGCTGAGAATATCTCCCGCCTCATAACGACTCGTCACTTCAATGATAGGCTCCGGCATTTCGCTCATAAAACTTCAGCCGCGGATTCAAGCTAAAACGCAGATTATTCCTCAAGGATCGACAAATAAGCTTTCCACGAACCGACGGCGTCTCGGTATTGTTTGGACATCACACGAACGACTTGTCTGATGTGGCCGAGATCGTGGACCACCCACGTGGATAACAACTGCCTCAACGTTACCACGCCCAACTCCGGATGACGGCCACGCTTGTCCAGTAGATCAGAGGTGAGATTCAATGCCTGCAGCTCCCGTAGGTTTTCAGCACGCAATTGTGCGAAAGTGTCGAGCAGCTCTCCAATTGCCTTCCCTTTAGACTTCTCGAACATCGCCACACGATTGAAGGGCTCGAAAGCACGCGACTCGCCGTGCTCGAGTATGATCTTCGCGCGCGGAATCCAGTCAGTCTCTTCACCGTGAATTAGATGGCCGATGATGTCGTAGGGGCTCCACGTGTCCGGCCCTTCGTTTTGAGCCAGCCACGGCTCAGGAAGATCGCGCAGGAGTGAATTTAAAGTGGCGGGGGTTCGCCGCAGGATGTGTAACGCGTGTGTAAGTTCGAATTCCATTGTAATTTCCAGCTCAGGATAACTTAACCTGAGCCGGAAATCACATGTAATAACTTAACTATGCGGACTACCTAACACAGCCGTGATCGCAGTCAACAGATTGCTCGTTGTTGCCGGCCAGTGGACCAACTCCCTTGCGTCCGGGATGGTCGGGAATCGAGATCGCTGCCGTTCCCACGTTGTCACTGTAATTCGTTTCCGGCAACTGGTGGCAGAAACCCTGCGGGTCGCGGTTGGGGCATGCCTCTCCCTGTTGCGCGACGAATGGCGGATTCACAGTGATGCGAATGATGTAATTGCCCGCTGGCACGACTGGCTGACCGTCGCCCCCGTCGAGAACAAAATATTGCCCCGCGAGTGTGAAGCGATAGGTATCTGCCCAGCCTGCACTTATACCCTGGTTTCCAGGAAAGCCAATGGCGCCGCAGTTTCTGAATTTTCCTGGACCCGGCGCAACACCGCCCACTGGAACAGGATTCGGATCAGTGTCGAGCATGCAGAACCCTTGCTTCGCGGCGCGCCACACCTGGCCCGTGCGCGCATCGACGAGTTCATATAGTGCGTAGTGGCGGAAGTGAAAATGGTTATGGCAAGTCGCCAGTTCAAACAAGCCGTCATTCGCAGCAAAGTGGTCGTTCGGATCGCCCACGAAGATGTCTTGATTTCCGGTATTCGGCGTCATGACAGTAAAGCGGACGAGCTTGCGCAAGCCGGGGGTGACGTCACCTTCAATGGCGCTGCAGGCATTTGCCGGAATGTTTTCGTCGCGAACCACCCATTGCGAACCGAGAACGTCTGACCGGACCGAAAGGTTTGGACCATCAACTAGTGTCGCACTACTTCTGGAAGCGTAAGCCATCCAGGCAATTCCAACAGCGATACACAGTGCGAAGAGGATACGTAAGGAACGGATTTTAGACATGTTGTCTCCTTAAATGTAGGGGTTACCATAAATCCAGACTGGCAGTGATCCAGCGAACGCAGTTTCTGAGGCAAGTCTGGAAAGTAACTGCGCAAGTTGTCAGGAACTTGCTTTGATCGGGGTTAATGCGTGAACAACTTCACCCACTCCACGGCGAAGTCGTGAGCGTACCTCTCAAGGAAGGGGCAAGTCAAGGTCAGTTTTGGAGCAGCTTTTTACGTGAGGCGATAGGGATGCCACGGGCTCGGTTCGTGAAGGTTCAAGCGTGAACCTCCACGGCGCAAGGCCGTGGCATCTTAAACGTCTATTCCGAAGCCGCGTAGGCTATCCACTTTTCTTGAACTTCGTCACGGCAATCAACTGATCTTTGTAGACCTGATCCGTGTAGGAGATCCTGGTCCCGTTCTCGTCTAACAACTCCGTGGGATATAGCACCGCGATGCCCATCGACGTTGGCGTAATAAAGGAAGTCGTCAGCACCAGACTTTGGCTGAAGACGTTCTGCGTACCGCGCTTCCAACTAAAAATTTTGCCCGCAATAGGTATCTCACCGAAGAGCCCACGCCAGACTGGACCAATAATCGGTACGTAACCTCGCCCACCATCCAACGTGCTCTGGCTCGCAAAGGCAGACAGATCAAAAAAGTCCAGCGGGTCGACGTAAATACTGGTGTTGACGTCGTGCTGGGTGACGCGGGAAAGCGGCGTCACTTTATTTTCCGCCGAGGGAGCGGTGACCTGCGGATCGCCGGTCTTCAAGTCTACCTTCAACTCAGCACTCGTCATGTTACGCAACACGTTTGGCGTGATGTTCAACGAAATGCCTGCCGCAAGCTCGCGCCAGACGGTCCTATCTTCACCAAACGCACCAACCAGGCCGATTACCTGTGAGAGCGGCATCGCGCCCACTACATTCTCAGTCGGATTCGGGATGAAATTACCGACGCTATCAGAGATTGTTTTCGCTTTTGTCATTACTTCACTTAGCGTGAGCGGTGGTGTTACATCGAAAGCGCCAACTGAGCGCGAAGCTACGACCGCAGGTACTCCACTGAGACTCGCAACACTAGTCTTCCCGACTTGCGCGTATTCGACCTCCTTGAACTTGCGCGTGATTTCCCTGATTCGATCCAGCGTCGGCTCGACAAATAAATCCTGCATGTCGAGATTGAGAGCGTCCGTTGCTACCTGCAAGCGCTTGTTGAGAGCTTCGGAAGAATGCTGGAGATAATAAGGATCGAAGCTTTGTGGCTGGTGAATCAACCGGCCGTACTCGAGGGCAAAATCGAGCACTGCGATTTGTCCGATGCGGGCTTTCTTTTTGAGGTCAACGCCTTCCTTGTCCTCCTCCCACCACTGTCCGTTTCGCACCAGCCCGCGTTCTTTGAAAAACCGCTCGAATGCTGATCTGCTTTCAACGGAGATTTTCTGATTCTTGACAGTACCACTTCGCTTATTCAACTCAGCGAGGTACGTGGGATGTTTGCTTTGAAGAAACTGCTCAACTCCATTTGCAATCCTCACAATTGCGGCTCCCGGCTCCTGTGCCGCAACCATTCGTAGCAGGATATCTGCAAGTGAGAATGGATGATCGTCACTCAGCGCGGATCGATAGCCTAGATTTCCTTCTAATACCTTGACGAATTGTGTGTTCAACGCCGTCTGCGGGATCTCTTTACGCGTCAGAAACTCCAGACGAGCATACGTTTCACGCACTGCCTGTTGCGTGCGATTGATTTCCTGGCGAATGAGAGCCATCGCCTGGCCCATCTTATCGGGGTTCTTGCTGGTGATCTGAACGCCCCACAACTCCATCATGATGCCGGGCCGAGGCAGGTCGAGTGTGGCGATTATGCGCGACGCCTGCCTTCTCTTTTTGCACGGTCCGTAGAGGATGATCTCGTCTTCATTCGCTTCTTTAATAATCAAACCGTTCAGCGATGAGGGAGTCGGGGACGCGACGGCCGTGAGCATAGTGCTGATGTTCGTCGCCTGACGCGTGTAGTACAACTTGATTTTCTCGCCAGCCTCCGAGGAGGCATCTCCATTGCACGAACTCTGCGGGGTAGCGGCCGGTGTCGCAGTGGGCGTCGGATCTTGTGCGTGGATGAATCCTTGCGGCCAGAGTAGGGCGATCAAAAGAACAAGTAGCGTGATTCGGGAATAGTGTGCAGGTCGGTTCATACTGGTCTCCTGAAATTGCGAGTTGTCCGTCTGTAGGCTATGCAGAAAACGGCAGGAAACGTTTGAGCCGAGAAACAAAATGCGGATTTAGCGTTCGGAGCGGGCTTAATAAACCGTCATGCTGACCTGTTGTGTGGCGGATGTTTTCTTCGTTCGATCGGTGACGGTGAGCTCGAGAACGTAATCGCCGCGGGGCAACGCGGTGAGGGGAAACTCGGCGGTGTAGGGGATGACGGCGAAGCCCGTGAGCTTGTCCGTTGACGCGGTGATCTCCGGCGGGGTGAGCACGGCCTGCTTGTCCTTCAATATTTTTATCTGCACGCCTAACTGGGGAGGAGTTGCGGCGTTGTAAATATAGGTCGTAAACCGCAACCGCGAGCTGCGCGCAAACCGGCGACTCGCATTCACGCCAATCTGCGCTGCGCCACCCGCCTCTGTAATCTCGCCGATAAACAGACTGCTGATGGAAAAGGTGCCTTCCTTAACTTTTGGTATCTCGATCCACTCGATCGCGCCGGTCAAGTGAGTCGTTCCTCTCGCCGCGGCGATAACACGCACTTGATAAAGCCCGGGCGGCACGTCAACCTGATGATTCACATTCGTGTAAACGGGCGGCGCATTCGCGCGTGTGCGCGTCACTTCCACACGTTGCTTGAAACTGCCAACTGCCTTGCCGTTACTGTCGAACACAGCGCCCAACACATTCACGACAATCGTCCCTCCGCCGCTCTCGCCCTGTGACTGCGCGCTCACCTGGGCTGTCGAAGTGAGCTGCATGTTTGCGCCGGAAGTTCTCTTGTAACCGAGCGCCAGTCCCGCGCGCAGTTCGTCAGAAGACGATTCAGTCACACCCAGCACATCGGTCGCTTCTACACTCGCTGGCTGTGCAGCCGGCTTACTCCTCTCGGGAGGCGCCCCAAGATAACCACGTCTCAACTGCACCTTTAAATCCGGCCTGTCTGCGATAGTTACTTTGATCTTCGAAAAATTCGAAGCGCGTTGTGCTTCATTCTCGGGACGCCAGGCGAGTAGATAGTAACGTGACGTCTCGTCGAGAGCGCGCGCGATACCGCCGGTTAAATCATTTGAGTTCAACAGCGCGCGCCCGCCTGTATTTGCTGCGAGAGCATGCAGCGGCTCCTGCGTGAAAGTTCGCTCACCGCTCAGGCGGTTCTGCATAATGCCGCTCGGATCAAAACCGCCCCCAGAGGCAGCATCAAACATAGAGTCAGTAGTAAGCCCGCCCGCGTCGATCGAATAGATCACGACGCCGCTGCGATTCGCCGTGCCGGTCACACGCTCGATCATTGTTGTGAAGTCTGAGCCAGTGAAGTTCGCGATGAATCCATCAGAAATGAAGAAGACTAACTTGCGTCCCGGGAGCTTAGTAGTCGCGCGCATGAGGTTGACGAGTGTAGAGAGCGCGTTCTTGACCACTGCGTCTGACTGCCGCACAACCTGACGGGTTCGCTGTTCAACCATAGCCTGCGCGATCGGTTGCTCCGACGGCTGCATCCGATTCGCTTTCATTGTCTGATCCACGAAATAATCGAATAGCTGGCGGTCGTTGCGTTCCACTATCAGATACGCGGCATAAGGGCTGATGTAAGGCCGTTGTGTATCCGGCGTTGCGCCCGGGACCAACTTTATACGGGCGAGCGCGGCTCGTAGAACGGTGGGGTTGTTGGTGAGCTGTTGCAGAAAACCGATCTGGCCACTCGCAGACGTGATCGCAACCTGATCGTTTGGACCAAGCATGTGATCGATAAAGTTTGAAATGGTTTTGTGTGTTCGCGCGATACTGCCCGGATCGAGATGCAGATCATTTATGAAAAACAACACCGTGCGTCCCGAAACCGAGTCACCGGGGTCGACGACAACAGCCTGCGTCGGCTTCTTTCCGCCGGCCGCACGCAGCGCTGTTTCTTCAGTCCTGCCACCTGTCACAACGCTTTCGAAAAAGGCGATCGGCTGCGGCTTATCGGCAACCACCAACTCAAACTGCTCGGGCTTCAACCCACTGACAAACTTCCCGTCCTTGTCAAACACCATCACGTCCGTCTGCACGAGCTCGGTGGTGACGCGCACCACGTCGTCCTGCTCGACCGGCTGCTGGCCGGGTTTTGGTGTTGGCGTGGGTTTTGTCTGCTGTGCGTGTGCGGGGAACGCCAGAAGACAGAGGCACGCGG
Source organism: Pyrinomonadaceae bacterium (assembly GCA_036745095.1). Taxonomy (GTDB): domain Bacteria; phylum Acidobacteriota; class Blastocatellia; order Pyrinomonadales; family Pyrinomonadaceae; genus PSRF01. Next base: position 6,202 of record DAIOGT010000128.1, on the reverse strand, counting down.
TAATGATCAGCGTGGGAGTTCTACGCATTATGAAGTTGATTCGAGTCAGTTCTGCGATCCGGATCCGGACTTTAGTGTAAGCAGCACAATTTCCGGCGGCAAGCCAAAGCGTACCGGAATGATGCTCGTGCCGATTCCCGTCGTCACAAACAGGTGATGGTTTTCTTCAAATACGTGACCGCTAACCCAACGATCGCCATATTCCGACGATTCGATCACGGGTCCGATTATGGGAAACCGTACCTGCCCGCCGTGAGTATGGCCCGCCAACAACAATTGCACGCGCTGCGGCACGCGCGGAAATATATCCGGATTATGTGTTAGACCAATCAGCGGCTGTCCTTCGGGAACCGGCGCCACAGCGTCATTGATCCTTTGCGGGCGCGTCCAGAGATCCGCGAAACCGACGAGCCATACTGAGGTGCCGCGCGCGTTCACCACCGCGACTTCGTTTTCGAGTACTTTTATTCCGTTTCCTTCCAGACCTCTGCGCACTTTTATGCCTCCGAACCACCAGTCATGATTGCCCAGCACGGCGTAGACGCCAAGTGGCGCGCGCAGATCTTTCAACACTGCACCAAACGTTTCAGGCTCGACGCGACTCGTGACCCAACCATCGCCTGACGTGAAATCGCCGAGTATCACGATGAGGTCGGGCTGGAGTTGATTTGTGCGATGGACAATCGACCGCAGCTTTTTCTCAGTAATGAACCAGTCATCAACGTGAATATCGGAAAGGACGGCGATGCGCAAACCATCCAGTGGTTGCGGCCAGTTGTCGATCTGGATCGTTTGCCGGCGGACAACGAGGCGGCCAGGCTCGATCAAGAACCCCCAGAACCCAAGACCGGCAAGAAACAACGTGATTGCAGCAAACGCAATTCGCAGCCGCTTCGGCCAACGAGGAACACGGCCCTGCGCTGGTCCAGGCGAACGCCGTACTTCGTTGTAAACAAATAGCAGCAGACCGAGGAGTACGGCGACGGCCACGACGAATGCTACTGTCATAGGGTTGTGTCGTAACAAACTCTATCACGTTGGGGTGAGGGTTCTGCTATCCTTGCCCCGAACAAGTAAGCGCACCTAAACCGCCAGGAACCCAAACAATGAAAACGAAACTCTTGATCCCTGCCCTGCTCTTCTGTTTTGCCACGAATGTCTTTACGCAAACTCCCGACCGGCAGTTCATTCGGACTGACGCGCGTGTGATCGCGCTCGCGCACGTACGCGTAATCGACGGCACGGGCGCCGCACCAAAAGACGATCAGACGATCGTTATCAGCGAGGGAAAGATTCAATCGGTCGAGCCCGCTGCGACAGCGAAAATACCGGCAAATGCTCAGACGCTCGATCTGAACGGCTACACAGTGTTACCGGGACTCGTCGGAATGCATAACCACATGTTCTTTCCCATGGGCGGCTCGCCGCCGATGTATTCGAACATGGGCATCAGCTTTCCACGGCTCTACCTGGCGCTCGGCGTCACGACGATTCGCACCACCGGGAGCGTTGCGCCTTATTCTGATCTCGAAATTAAGAAGCTAATCGATGCGGGACGGATGATTGGTCCAAAGATGCACATCACCGCGCCTTACCTGGAAGGACGCGGTTCGTTCACGCCCGTGATGCACACGCTCACTGGACCGGACGACGCTCGCAAGCTGGTGAGCTACTGGGCCGACCTCGGCGCCACTTCATTCAAAACGTATATGAACATCTCGCGCGCTGAGTTGCGCGCGGTCGTCGAGGAAGCACACAAACGCGGACTCAAGGTCACTGGTCATCTCTGCTCGGTCGGCTTCAAGGAAGCCGCCGAAATCGGCATCGACAATCTTGAGCATGGCTTGTTTGCGAATTCGGAGTTCGTTCCCAACAAAGAACCGGACAAATGCCCGGCAGGCGGAGCGGTACCGAATAGTCTTCGCGAGCTCGATCTAAACGGCCCGGCAGCACAGGAGACGATTCGCACGCTAGTAGCGAAGAACGTAGCTATCACGTCAACGTTGCCGGTGTTTGAAGCGGGTGGCGCGCCGTTGGCCCAAACAGGAATCGGAGCGAGCAGTGCGTTGTTGAATCCACGCGTTTTAAATGTAATGTCAACAGACGCTCGCGTTCGTTACTTGCAGGCACGAGCGCGCGTCTCGCCGTCAACGAATTTCATCGCGGTGCTCCGGAAGGCGATGGAGTTCGAGCGTGCGTTCGTGAAGGCAGGCGGACTGCTTATTGCCGGACTCGATCCGACCGGCAACGGCGGCATCGTTGCCGGGTTCGGCGATTTGCGGCAGGTCGAACTGCTGGTGGAGGCTGGATTCACGCCGCTGGAAGCAATCTCGATCGCGTCACTCAACGGCGCGAAGTTTCTTGGTGAAGACGCGCGTATCGGTTCCATCGCAGCGGGTAAACAAGCCGACTTGATGGTCGTCAAAGGCAATCCCGCCGCGACGATCAGCGACATCGAAAATGTCGAGATCGTCTTTAAAGACGGCGTCGGCTACGACACAGAAAAACTGATCCAATCGGTCCAGGGTCTGGTCGGAATCCGTTAAGCCGCGCGGCCTAGTTCTTCGTCATCTTGAGTCCGGTAACGACAGCTTCCGTATTGTGCGCAAAGCGAAGACCATAGATACCGTCGGTTGACTTGAGCTTGCCTGCGGCTACGACGTCTGACTTGTTGTAACTCGCAACGACCTTGTTGTTAATCGCACACTCAACTTTGTCGCCCTTGACGGAAAGTGCGATCTGTTGCGTTACTGGTTGGCCCACGCCGGCGGCTTTGTTGACTGCCGGATCAGCACCACCACGTGGTCCATTCAACTGGAAAGGCGCTGGGCCAAACCCGCGCACGATGAAGTTGCCATTGCCGTACGCTGCGCAGTATAGATAACTCTGCTGGTCCGTTCCGAGGTCGTTGCCGGCTATCATCAATCCGTAAGGATGAGGATGGTTATTGAGGCTCATGTACTTCGCTTCGGTGAACGTCGCGGTAACGGTGTAATCTCCGGTTGCTTTGTTTTCCGGATTCCAATAGGTGACGGCGGGACCGGTGGTGACGTGCAAACCGTCGCCTTCTTTGGCAAGTTTGGCGCTATTAAGCGTCAACCCGGCGGCTGCTTCTTTGGCGTCGATCTTTCCGGTCCAACCAGCGACAGTGATTCCGCCTCCTGCAACACCGCGGGAAGTTTCGTTTTGACCACCTTGCGAGAAGTGGGCGCTGGGAACGGCCACAACGGCAAACAGAGCGAGGGCAAAAGCAGTAACGTAACGCATAGTGCAATCCTCCTGACTAAAATCGTGGAAAGGAAAAGATATGGCAGACGAGAAAATACTCACCAGACATCCGCAAGGCAAGAGCGGACGGAACATCAGCAGGGAAAGTTACGAGACGCTCAAGACTGCAATACTGGCAGCGCTGCGAAAAAAAGAACTTAGTCACAACGAATTATTCGAGCAGCTGAATAAGACATTGAACGGCAAGTTTGCGGGAAATATCAGTTGGTACGGTGAGACAGTAAAACTCGATCTCGAAGCAAGAAAAATAATCGAGCGCACCGCTTCGAAGCCTCAACGCTATCGACTGTTGCCCGCCAGGAAATAAGCGGACGCCGCACGGCTGAATACGAAGAAGAGAATGATGGAGAAGATCGCGACGTGCATCAGCAACATCAGCGGTGAGTGGAGCGCGCTGATACCAACATGAAACGCGATCCAGGCGACGAGGAGCCAGCGCGCCCAGTTGCGGCCGTAGAGCATGAAAACACCGGCGACGATCTGCAGGAAGCGCGAGAGATGAACGTACCAGTGGCTCCTGAGGTCTGTGGTCACCAAGCCACTGATTAACGCAATACTACCGAAGATTATAAAGAGCCAACTGATGATCGTGATCGATCTGGGGCGCCGCATTTCAGCCCACAGATTACACCTCTCTAGAGGCGTCGCCTAGTTTTGCGACGGTACAAGAGAGCGCCACCGCCGAGTGCGAGAGTTGCGAGCCCACCACCACCGAGCATGAGCCACGGTGTGCGACGGCCGGAGGAAGCAGACATCATTTGAGTCGGTCGTGCACTCTGTTGATACGCGACTATTTCCGCGTTTGCGAGCGCTGTTTCCAGACGTTGCCGACTCGTTTCGACTGTTCTGAGTTGGGCCAGCACGCCGTCTCGTTCGATCGTCAACTGGCGTCGTCGCGATTCGCGAAGATCCTCTGGTCGGGTTGAACCGATTCCAGCCAGTGAGCGTTCGATATTCTCTGGTTTGAGACTCTCGTCTAACTGTTGTGCCCGGGCGCGCAACGCTTCTTCTTTGGCCTGCACGTCAACTAACTGGGCTTTCAATCTCTCAACATTTTCTGCCGGACTCGCACTTTGCTGCGCGTAACCTGTCACGGAAGACGCAAAAAGGAACAACAGCAATAAACCGGATTTAAGTCTCATTACCGTTACCTCCGTAGCGTTTGGAGCAATTCCAAGGCCACTTCGGTAACGCGAAAATCAGTCACAAAACGTTCGAACCGAATTTCCGATTGATCCCCGGTCGCTCTTGCCACGTCCTTCTGTTTGAAACACGCGCTCCTACTTCTCACGGATAAAGCTCTCACCTAACGGGCACATCGCGCCTGGCAGACTGCCGTCGTCCACAGCCACCATCACGTGAACATACTTGTCGGTGTTCTCCAGGATTTCAACTTCAACCTGATAATTTTTGTTCTCGAACTCGATCTCGTATGCCTGGACGTCTGCCAGTTCTGCAAGTAGCTCGTTACTGGATTTCCCACTCCAGCGCTTCAGCTCCGCGTCCAGAACCGGCCGCCATTGCTCACGCTGTTTCACTGTTTACAGTCTCCCACGCACCTCAAAACGGAATCGCGTTGCAGGCGACACACTAGCTGAGTAAATACGAGAGAAGCAAGAATAAATTCATTGGCCGATTTTTCGATTCGTCGGCGGACTTGGTCGATCGATGTGGCGCAGATCGGAAGAGAGCAATGCGCTGTTGCGATATTCGCTTGGTGTCATACCGTAGAGACGTTTGAAATCTCGAACGAAGTGACTCTCGTCAGTTAGACCAACATGTCTGACGATCTCTTTGACGCTGAGAAATGTGGTTGTGAGTAGTGTTGCTGCTTGTTGCATTCTGAGTGACTTCAGATATTTTGCGGGTGGAACTCCGGTGATCGTTTTGAAGAGGTAACAAAAATACGGCGCGGAAAGATTGACTGATTCAGCCATCTTTCCGAGCGTGAAACTCCTGCTTGGATCAACTTCCATTAATTCAATTACACGTTTAACTCTTTCCGCCATGCTCTCCTCCGTTTTTGAAGATGCTTCCGCTTCGTGAGGTTTAACTGGGCAGTTTTGAATGGATGTTCAATGCAGTCGGACTGGGAGAGTACTGCAGGCTTTTCCGGAAGGGAGTCTGCCAATCGGCACGTTCAAGAAAAGCGTGCTCTATTCTTATCGCAGCGCGGCACGAAGATCAAGAGCGCGTGCTTCATTGCAACAAACAGGCACGAAATGAGCCGGTGTTTTCGGTTCATCACAATGCTCGCGCGTCAACATAAGCGCCAAGGGAGTTCGCGGTGACGCCGACGGCGTCGGCCGAATTTCGCGATCACGCAGCGTTCATGCTGACCCCGAAGTCTTCTTTATAACGCCGCAGATCCGCGTTCAGTTGGGTGGCGAGTGGCGAACGTCAATCCGCGTTCACTGACAAGTGGGTAGCGTTGCTGCACCATTAGCGAGAGTCTCGGAGTGATTCGCAAAACAGCACAGCGGAAAGGGCTGAACTCTGATATTTACCTTTTGTGCTTTTGTGCTTTTTGTGGCGAAAACTACGGGCGGAGGCGGAGGCGCGCGAGGATGTCAGTAAATTCGCGGTGAGACCGTAGCTTCGCAAAGACCGGATCCACTTTCAAATTCATCAACCAGATGTCGCGCTCTTCGACTGCTCTCTCCAACCACTTGAAAACCTGATCACGATCTCCGAGTCCCGCGTGGATCGCGGCAACCGTGTACGGTGAGACGTAGCGTTGGCCCTGCAACTGCTGTAGATCGTTGAGCACTTGCTTCGCTTCCGCAGTCTTGCCCGACACAGCATAAGCATGACCGAGCAACGCTAGCATCAGCGGACTTCCTGATAGCTTCACGCCCGTCTGAAACTCCGCGATCGCCTCCGCGTACATTCCCTTCGCTTCATACGCAAGACC
>DAIOGT010000127.1:1907-13835 GCA_036745095.1 Pyrinomonadaceae bacterium | reverse complement strand
GGTCTCAGCAACGCCGGATCGAGAACGTCCGGACGGTTGGTCGAAGCGATCAGGATCACGCCGTCGTTCGACTCGAAGCCATCCATTTCAACCAGCAACTGGTTCAACGTTTGTTCGCGCTCATCGTGACCGCCGCCGAGGCCTGCGCCACGATGCCGGCCCACCGCATCGATCTCATCGATGAAGATAATGCATGGCGCGTTCTTCTTGCCTTGTTCAAACAGGTCGCGCACACGCGATGCACCGACGCCGACAAACATCTCGACGAAGTCAGAACCCGAGATCGAGAAGAACGGAACATTTGCTTCACCCGCGATTGCGCGGGCCAACAACGTCTTGCCGGTTCCCGGCGGTCCCATCATCAAAACGCCCTTCGGAATACGTCCGCCGAGTTTCTGAAACTTCTGCGGTTCCTTAAGAAATTCGATGATCTCCTGAAGCTCTTCTTTCGCTTCTTCAACACCAGCCACGTCCTTGAAGGTCACACGCTTTTGCTGGTTGTTGAGTAGCTTCGCGCGCGACTTGCCGAACGACAGTGCCTTATTGCCGCCCGATTGCATCTGTCGCAACATGAAGATCCAAATAGCGATGATGAACAGTAGTGGGGCCCAGGTGATGAGCATGGGCCAGATGTAACTGCTACTCGATTCTTCTTCGACCTTTGGTACGCGGGACTTCCCGTTGACAACTTCGCGCGCTGACTTGAGCAAGTCGGCCTTCGCAAACTCGTTCGACAACGCAGCCCGGTATTCCTGGTTATTGTTGTCGATCGCTACGCTCTCATTTTGCTTGACCGTTAACTGCTTAAGAGTACCGCCCTGGATCATCTGATCGATCTCGGTAAGCGCCACGGTCTTATAAGTGCTGCCGCGTGGATTGACGAGCTTATACAACAGTAATGCCCCCGCGATGATCAGGAGCCAAAAAACAATCTGTCTTGCCGTAGAACTCAAATTCATTAATGCCTCCGACCCCCGATAATACCTTATCAGGGCGTCATTTGTCGCTGTCCAGCTTCGGCCTAGTCCGAAGACAACTCAAGTAAAACAACTGTTGCTTGGATGCACATCCGCCCCTAAGGTTCCCCACGCTGTCAAAAGCTGATCCGAAGTTTAGACTTCACCCCAGCCATCAGGGACTATAGAGTGCGAATGCCGCTTTTTCAATTATTTTCCGACTCAAATTCCAGCCGGTTTCGCTTACGTCTGACGCGCCCGCCGCTCGGCAGTTCTGCTACCCGACCGCCCGCATTCCCCTCCAAAAGCTTTTCCACCGCGGAAAGGTGAACCATTTCCAGTCTTCGTGTACTCCCGCGGGCGTTCGAAAGCCATTGTCGCAGAGCCCGGCGTCGCAGCGCGGGCGGCGCTTCTGCCAGCACCTTTACGTCCAGCTTGGGCGGTGTGGTTTCGCCGTCGTTACCCTCCTCGTTAAAAACCGCCGCACGCTGTAAAAGTGCATCGGAATCGGTGACAAGGACGGCGCCGTCTTCCCGGAGCTGTGACGCTGTCCGCGAGATCGCCTCCACGATGCGGTTGTTGAACGACTGCATCAGCGGCAGGAGCTGTTTCCTCACTTTTACGCGTGCAAAACTCTCATCGTCGTTCATTTCGTCAGACAAAAACTGGATCTTTCGGTGCCGGCAGTAGTCTTCAGTTTCTGAGCGACGTGCCCAGAGGAGCGGCCGAACGAGCTTGATTGTGCTGTTTTTGGCGACTGGCCGGAGTGCTTCCATGCCGCCAAGGCCGAGGGCGGCGCTGCCGCGCATCAACCGCAGCAACACTGTTTCCGCCTGGTCGTCCATCGTGTGTCCGGTTAGAACGTAGTGCGCGGAAACCCTTTTCGCTGTTCTTTCAAGAAAGGCGTAGCGCGCCTCGCGGGCGGCTTGTTCGAGATTGTCACTCGCGGCGCGGGCGTCTTCCGCGACCCTCGCCCGGCCGATCACGCTTTTGAAACCCAGACGTGCGGCGAGGTCGGCTACCCATTTGGCGTCTTTGCTGCTCGATTTCCGGAGACGATGATCGAGGTGTGCAACGCAGATGCCGGTGTAAAGCTTATGGTGGTTTCTGAGTTCTTCGATGGCCAGAAGAAGGCCGGTTGAGTCGGCGCCGCCGGAAACGGCGACGACGACGGTTTCGTCAGCAGTCGGAAGCCTCAGCCGGCGCCACTCGGCCAGCAGCAGACGCGGGAAAGAGTTAAGCCGCATGAACACAGATTAACGCAAATCCGCAAAAACGTGTTTTCCGCCGCGCCAGTTTCCTGTTACGAAGCCGCGACAATTTGTTGAAACTCTTGCGTCGTTTGTAGTTTAAAAAGCTCAACGCTTCAGAAAACCCGACGGCGAACAGGGGGACGGATGAGGGTAGAAAAACAGATCCGATTCAACGAGTGGTTACTGGGCTCGACGATCTTATGTGATTCGTGTGGCTGTCTTTGGCTGGTTCCGGCCGCACAGAACCAGGATAGCTACCTTTGCCGGCAGTGCGGCAGCGAGGTGACCAGCAAACCCATGCCGAGCGGCGATCAGCCGACGAAACGTTCCAATCCTTAACGATCGCAGGCCAGCGCGGTTAGAGTCCTGTGTCACAAAGCTTCGCCGGTTGGTGTTTACCTCACAGGCACGAGTATGTGAGGCGCGCGAACCTGGGCCACTCATCTACGCATCAGAAGGTTTCACAGATCCTCTCCTGTCGGTGTAATCTGTGTTGTCTCTGCCCAAAAACTGTTTTTCGAGGATAGAAATGAAATTAAGAAGACTGTTTTCTGCGCTGTTGCTGGCGCTGTTTAGCTTTCAGACACTTCATATTACTGCGCTCGCCGATGAAGGCATGTGGCCGTTCAACAACGTGCCGCGCGCAGAGATCAAAAAGAAATACGGGTTTGAGGTTACCGACGAATGGCTGACCAAAGTCCGGCTCGCGTCGGTGCGTTTCAACAACGGCGGCTCGGGCTCGTTCGTTTCGCCAAACGGCTTAGTGCTGACCAACTATCACATCGTTGAAGACATCGTCGGAGATGTCAGCACTCCCGAAAAAGATTACGCCAAAGAAGGTTTCGTCGCGCGGACTCGTGCCGAGGAGATCAAAGCACCAAGTCTCGAGTTGAACGTTCTTCAGAGTATCGAAGACGTCACGTCACGCGTGAGCGGTGCGGTCAAGGCGGGCACGACTGACGCCGAGGCGTTTGCCGCTCGTCGCGCAGAGATGGCCGCGATTGAAGCCGAGTCGTTGAAAGCTACCGGCTTGCGCTCCGACGTGGTCACGCTTTATCAGGGCGGACAGTACAACCTTTATCGCTACAAGAAGTACACAGACGTTCGTTTGGTGTTTGTCCCGGAGTTCCAGGCTGCGTTCTTCGGCGGCGATCCTGATAACTTCAACTTCCCGCGCTTCAACATCGACATGGCGCTCGTTCGCGTTTACGAAAACGGCCAGCCAGTGCGTTCCGAGAACCACTTCAAGTGGTCCACCGCGGGCGTCAAGGAAGGCAACCTCGTTTTCGTGACCGGCCATCCGGGTTCGACCTCTCGTCTCAATACCGTTGCCCACCTCGAGCAACTGCGCGACACCAGTATCCCCATCATTATCAATTTGCTGGAGCGTCGCGAAGCCGTGTTGAAGAAATACATGACGAAGGGTGAAGAGCAAACGCGCCAGGCGCAGACCGAGCTCAACAGTGTTCAGAACAGTTTGAAGGTCTATCGCGGACAGCTAAAAGGGCTTAAAGATCCCGCGTTGCTCGCCCGCAAAAAGAGAGAAGAGGAGACGTTGCGTAAATCGATCTCCGCGAATCCGGAACGGCAGAAAATGTACGGTGACGCGTGGGACGCAATTCTAAAGGCGCACGAAACTTATCCCACTTACATACGCGACCGCCGTATCTTCGAACAGCTCGGTGGTTTCAATTCGACGTTGTTTACTTTCGCACGAACACTCGTGCGGCTTGCCGAAGAAAACCAGAAGCCGAATGCCGAGCGTCTGCCTGAGTACACTGATGCTCGTCGTGCTTCACTCGAGCTCTCGCTCTACTCGCCGGCTCCGATTTACGACGATTTCGAGAAGCTGAAACTCACTGATTCGCTCGGGTTCATGGTCGAGCTTTTGGGCGCGGACAACGCGCTTGTGAAGCAAGTGCTCGCAGGAAAAACTCCTGAAGCACGCGCCGAGGAGTTGATCTCGGGCACGAAGCTGAAGGATCCGGCTTATCGCAAAGAGCTCGCGAACGGTGGCAAGGCCGCCATTGACGCGTCGACAGATCCGATTATCGAAGTCGCTCGATTGATCGATCCGAAGGCGCGCGAAGTTCGCAAGCGCTACGAGAGTGAAGTGACGGGCGTCGAACGCACTAACTACGCAAAGATTGCGCGCGCTCTTTTCGACACTGAAGGAACGAAGCTGTATCCGGATGCGACGTTCACGCTGCGTCTCTCATACGGCGCGGTTGAAGGCTACATGGAGAACGGCAAAAAAGTTCCGCCGTTCACGACGCTCGGTGGTTTGTACGCTCGCTCGGAGTCGTTCAAGCAACAGTTCCCGTACAACCTGCCGCCGCGTTGGATGGAAAAGAAAGCCGCAGTGAATGCGAGCACGCCATTCAATTTTGTTTCGACGAATGACATCATCGGCGGAAACTCCGGATCACCGACGATCAATCAGAACGGCGAACTCGTCGGTCTGATTTTCGACGGCAACATTCAGTCGCTGGTGGGTGACTTCATGTACGATCCGTCAGTGAATCGAGCTATCTCGGTTGACTCGCGTGGAATGTTGGAAGTGTTGAAGAAGATCTTCAATGCAAATGAGATCGTTGCGGAGTTAACTGCCAGCTAAGTTTTAGCCGCGGATTAACGCAAATTAACGCAGACCAGCGGTTATTCGCGTTCATCCGCGGCTTACGCCTTTTCCAGCCCAGCATACTTCTCTACCAGTTTCTTCTGCCCGAAACCGGGAAAACTCACCGTTAATTTTGCTGACTCGCCCACGCCTTCACGTCTCAACACAAGACCGCGTCCATACTTGGAATGCTTCACGTAAGAGCCTGGCGTGAAATCATTTGATGTTGGTGAAGTGGGCGCCGCCTTCGAGATGTTCGGGAGGCTGCCTGACGTCTGGCCCATCTGCCGGCTGCGCTGTTTGAAAAACTCCGCGATCGAGTCAGCACTGTCGTAAGTCTTGCCCATATACTTCTTTCGCTCTTTCCTGTACTCACCCTGCTCGTAATCGATCTGCTGCGAGCCGCCTTTGAACGACAGCCACGACTTGCCGAGACTCAGATCCTCGAGCAGCTCGGTTGGCATTTCATTTAGAAACGTTGAAGGTTCGGAAGCGAGCTCTTCGCCGTACACCCGACGCTTCATCGCGTGCGTGACGTACAAGTGACGCTCTGCTCGAGTCATCGCAACGTACGCAAGTCGCCGTTCCTCTTCCAACTCAGCGCGATCCGTGGCCGCACGCGAATGTGGAAACAGACCTTCTTCAAGTCCGACGACAAACACGATCGGAAATTCGAGTCCCTTCGCTGAGTGCACGGTCATGAGCGTAACAGGCGCGTCGCGCTTGTACTCGTCCTGATCGGAAACGAGCGCGGAGTGATCGATAAACTCACGCAGCCCTTCGATCCCTTGATCGTCGTAATCGACAGCGGCGTTGACGAGCTCCTGCAAGTTCTCGAGTCGTGCCTCGGCCTCGTCAGTGCGCTCGCCGCGGAGCGACATTTCGTACCCGGTCTCAAGGATCGCGGCGCGTACGATGTCCGAAACAGGCTCCGTGATCGATTCATCAGGCGTTTGCGCGAGCTTCGCCAGTTTGTTTACGATTCCACGAAAATTCTTTAACGCGCTGATCGCACGCGAGCCGAGATTTCCCGGCTGCTCGATCACATTCGAGATCGTATCCCACATCGACAGCTCGTAATCTCGCGCGCGCCGTTCGAGCTCGTCGATCGTCGTTTTACCGATGCCGCGCGGCGGGCTATTGATCACCCGACCAAGCGCAATCGAGTCGTTTGGATTCAGCGCCAGCTTGAGATAGGCAATGATGTCGCGCACTTCCATGCGCTCGTAAAACGAGAAACCGCCGATGATGTTGTACTGCAAACCCGTACGCCGCATTGCTTCTTCAAACACGCGCGATTGCGAATTCGTCCGATAGAGCACGGCGGCGCGAATATCAAACTCTTCGCGTCGATGCTCGACGATCTTCTGGGCCACCCAGCGCGCTTCCGCTTCCGCATCCAACGCCTGGTAATAACCAACGTGACCACCGCGCGGATTTGACGTCCAGAGTTTCTTCCCTTTGCGTTCGAGATTGTTCTTCACGACCGCGCCGGCAACGTCGAGAATCGTTTGTGTCGAGCGGTAGTTCTGCTCGAGACGAATAGTTTTCGTTTTCGGAAAATGTTTCTCGAAGTTGAGGATGTTGCTGATGTCAGCGCCGCGCCACTTGTAGATCGACTGGTCTTCATCGCCGACCACACAGATATTCTGAGACTTCTGCGTGATCAAGCTGATGAGCGCGAACTGGAGCGAGTTTGTATCCTGATACTCGTCGACGAGGATGTAGCGAAACTTGTTGTTGTACTTTTCTCTGACTTCGTCCACGTCGCGGAGCAGTCGTACCGCCTTGATCAGCAGATCGTCGAAGTCGAGCGCGTTGTTTGCATGCAGGCGCGCCTCGTACATCTCGTAAACCTTTGCCATCACCGCCCGGCGCTCGTCCTGATACTCAGCGCGCGCGGCGAAGGTCGTCGGATCTTCACCGCGATTTTTTGCGGAACTGATTGCTGACTGAGTTGCACGTGGAGCGACGTACTTTTCGTCGTAACCGAGGTCGCGAATAGCATGTTTGATCAAACGAATCGAGTCGTCCTGATCGTAAATCGTGAAGCGACGTGTGTACTTGTCGTTGAGCTTTTCGATGTCCTGCCGCAGGATGCGCACGCAGAGACTGTGAAAAGTTGAAACCAGCGGCAGGTCATTGCGTTCCTGTGTGCGCAGCAATCGCTGCACGCGCTGGCGCATTTCGTCAGCGGCTTTGTTTGTGAACGTGACGGCAAGAATGTTCCAGCTCGCGATTTTCTTTTCGGCGATGAGGTAAGCGATGCGGTGTGCGATGACGCGCGTCTTCCCTGAGCCGGCGCCTGCGAGGATCAGGAGCGGGCCTTCACTAGCAAGCACAGCCTCGCGTTGTTGTTCATTTAGTTGTGACAGGAAATCCGAATCCACGCGTGATTGCATTTAAGCACAAATCGCTTCATCTGCGTAATCGGCGTCATGTGTGGATTCGATAGCAAGAAACAGATAGATTGTGAGCACTGGCGAAACTAAAATTCGTCCATGCTGAACATGAACGTAAACGTCAATAACGACCAACTCTGGCAAGCCGTCGTCGCGAAAGACGCGAGCTTCGATGGGCAGTTTGTATTTGCTGTCAGCTCGACCGGAGTTTACTGCCGTCCGTCGTGCCCTTCGCGTCGCGCTCATCGTGAGCGTGTACGATTCTTCGACTTGCCCGAAGCCGCGGAACAGGCAGGCTTCCGCGCGTGTCTGCGCTGCCAACCGCAACGCGCTCGCGTCGTGGATCCGCAAATCGAGCTGGTGCAGCGCGTTTGCCAACTGCTCAACTCGGAAGACCACGAGACGCTTAAGCTCGGCGAGCTCGCATCGCAGGCCGGTGTCAGCGTGTTCCACTTGCAGCGCACGTTCAAACGCGTGATGGGCATCAGCCCGCGCCAGTATGTTGCCGCGCGCAAATTCGGCAACTTCAAAGCTCTCGTGCGCAAGGGAGAATCCGTGACCAGCTCGCTTTACGAATCGGGCTTTAATTCGAGCAGCCGTCTTTACGAATACGCGTCGGAAGAGCTTGGCATGACGCCTGCGACTTACAGCCGTGGCGGTCGCGGCGTCAACATCAGTTATACGATTGCCGATTCAACGATGGGCCGTTTGCTCGTCGCCATTACCGAACGTGGCGTTTGTGCAGTGCGAATGAGCGACAACGATGCGGAGCTCGAAAAAGATCTGCGCGAAGAATTTCCACACGCGCAGATCAAACGCGACGACGCAGCATTGCGCGACACGGTGACGAAAGTTCTGAATCATCTCGACAACAACGAATCGCGACTTGATCTGCCGCTCGACATCAGAGCGACGGCGTTTCAGCGACAGGTTTGGGAGAAGCTGCGCGCGATTCCGTACGGCGAGACAGTTTCGTACGGCGACGTTGCCAAAGCATTAGGCAAACCCGGTGCGGTGCGTGCAGTCGGCCGCGCGTGTGCGACGAATCCCGTTGCGCTCGTGATTCCGTGTCACCGAGTGGTGCGGGAAGATCAGAGCCTCGGCGGCTATCGCTGGGGTTTGGATCGGAAGAAGAGGCTTCTTGATCACGAGCGCCGCGGTGAAAATTTGTGAACCTTTTTCCGCGCCGATTGCGCGTTACGTTGATGGCGGGGGGCAGACGGCGGAAGTAGTCAGGCACTCTTGGGGGATGTAGTGCCGACGCCGTTTGCCCCTGAGGGGATCCGTACGATCCGCGGTCTAATTATTCCACGGTCACGGACTTAGCTAGATTTCGTGGTTGATCGACATCACAGCCGCGACGCACAGCGATGTGATACGCGAGTAGTTGCAACGGGATGATCGAAAGTATCGGCGACAGCAGATCGCTTGCGGCGGGAATCTCGATAACGTGATCTGAAACTACCGACGAGATCGAATCACCTTCAGTCAGCACCGAGATCACAATACCTTCACGCGCTTTAACTTCCACGATATTCGAATGGGTTTTCTCGTAGCGCAGCTCCGAAGCGCGATTGCCTTCTTCACGCGTGTTGATGAACAGCACCGGCAGCCGCTCATCGATGAGCGCGTTTGGACCATGCTTCATCTCACCCGCCGGATAACCTTCCGCGTGAATGTAAGAGATCTCTTTGAGCTTCAACGCGCCTTCGAGCGCGACAGGAAAATTGATACCGCGACCGAGATAAAGAAAATCGGTCGAGCGGAAAAACTCTTTTGATAGTTCTTCAATGCCGTCTGAATCATTGAGCAGGTGCTCGAGCTTCACCGGCAACTCCGCGAGTTCCTGCGCGTGAAAACGCGCCTCATCAACTGACAGCACGCCGCGCAGTTGGCCCAGGTACAGACCGAGCAGATACAACGCGATCATCTGGCCCGTGAAAGCCTTCGTCGATGCGACCCCAATCTCCGGACCAGCGTGCGTCAGGATCGTTCCGTCCGCTTCCCGCACGATCATCGAACCCTGAACGTTGCAGATCGCAAGCACCTTCGAGCCGAGCTCTTTCGCCTCACGCAGTGCGGCAATCGTGTCGGCCGTTTCTCCTGATTGAGAAATGACAAGCAGTAACGTGTCCTCATCCATCACGGGATCGCGATAACGAAACTCGGAAGCGTAATCGACGTCGACGGGGACGCGCGAGAGTTGCTCGATCATGTATTTGCCCGCGAGTCCGGCATGCCACGACGTTCCACACGCGGCGATCTTGATCGAAGTGAAACGTTTGAAGTCCGCCTCGGTGATGTTGCTCATCTCGTCGAGAAACACCTGGCCGCTATCGAGCGAAATTCGACCCTGCACAGTGTCGCGAACGGAGCGCGGCTGCTCGTAAATTTCCTTGAGCATGAAATGCTTGAAGCCGCCTTTTTCCGCCATGATCGGATCCCACGTGATCCGTTGAATCGAGGGCTGCACGGAGTTGCCTTCAAAGTCCGTGACTCGCACTGCGTCTCGATTGATCACGGCGATCTCGCCGTCGCCGAGAAAGAAGACATCGCGCGTGTGTTGCAGGATTGGTGGAATGTCAGAAGCGACGAAGAACTCGTGGTCGCCGAGACCGATGACGACAGGAGGACCCTGGCGCACGGCGATGATCGTATCGGGCTCGTCGGCGTTGATGATCGAGAGGGCAAAGATGCCGCGCAGCTCGGTCACCGCCGAACGCACTGCCTGCTCGAAAGTGGAATCGTGCTTCAGGTACTCCTCGATCAGGTGGGCCATGATCTCCGTGTCGGTTTCAGTCACGAAGTGGTGATCGGATTTGCGCAGTCGTTCTTTTAGCTGTAGATAGTTTTCGATAATGCCGTTGTGAACGACGACGACGCGGCCGGTGCAGTCGCGGTGTGGATGTGCGTTCTCTTCAGTGGGACGGCCGTGTGTGGCCCAACGCGTGTGGCCGATGCCGTAAGTGCCATCGAGTGGACTCAGACGGATCGTCTCTTCGAGGTTGCGCAGTTTTCCCTCGGCGCGACGAATCTCCAGGTCGTGGTCTTCATTAACGACCGCGATACCGGCTGAGTCGTAGCCGCGATACTCGAGCTTACGCAATCCATCGATGATCAGCGGCACCACCTGCTTGTTTCCTACGTAACCGACAATTCCACACATGCGATCAAGTACTCCTCAGTTAAGCTTCTTCTTTACTTCGGCCGGGACACCGGCGACTAATGAGTCTGGTGGCACGTCTTTCGTTACCACTGAGCCGGCGGCGGTCATTGAACGGGCGCCAACGCGAACGGGCGCCACGAGCATCGTGTCAGAACCCACTTTGACGTCGTCTTCGATGATCGTTTCGTGCTTGTTGACGCCGTCGTAGTTACACGTCACTGTTCCCGCGCCGATGTTTGTACGTTCACCGATCGTCGCGTCACCGAGATACGTCAGATGCATCGCCTTCGTGCCGCGTTTCAGTCGCGATTTCTTCACCTCTACAAAGTTTCCGACGGTCGCCTTCTCCTCGAGTATCGCGTTCATCCTCAGGTGCGCAAACGGTCCGACTGAGCAGTTTGACGCGATCTGCGAATCCACGATGATCGAGTGATCCTTCACGGTCACGTTGTCAGCAAGACGCGAGTTTGTGATGCGAGCGCCCGCACGGATCACACAGCCTTCACCAATCACGGTCTTGCCTTCGATCGTGACGTTTGGATGGATCACAGTGTCGCGGCCGATCTGAGCTTCGACACTGATGTAAGCGTGTGATGGATCGATGAAGGTTACGCCGCTTTCGGTCATAAGCCGTCGAATTGCGGAGCGACGGATGAGATTCTCAAACTCTGCCAGCTCGGCGCGTGTGTTGATGCCGAAAGCTTCGCGTGCATCGTTGTGAACATAAACGCTGACCGTGCCGCCACTCTTCAAAATGATCTCAGGTACGTCGGTCAGGTAATACTCACCCTGATTGTTTTTCGGCTCCACTTTACGCAGACCTTCGAACAGAGCTTTCGAGTCGAAACAGTAAATGCCGCTGTTGATTTCGCGCACCCCGCGTTCTTCGTCGGTAGCGTCGCGTTGTTCGACGATTTTCCGGAAAGTATCGTTCTCATCGCGAATGATGCGACCGTAGCCGGTAGGATTTTCAAGACGGACACTCAGGATCGAGCAGGTTGCGCCGGAGTTGTTGTGATGCTCGATGAAGTTCTTCAGGGTCTCGGCCCGCATCATCGGCACGTCGCCTGAAAGCACGAGGACCAGGGATTCGGAGTTCTCAAGCAGGCTGCGGGCCGACTCAACCGCATCGCCCGTCCCACGTTGTTTCTCCTGAACGACGAAGCTTGCAAGCTCGGCCGCTTCCGCCACAACTGCTTGCTGAACTTCTTCAGCCTGATGGCCGACGATAACAATGATCGAGCGCGGCTCAAGCGCCTGAGCGGCCCTGACGACGTGCGCGATCAACGGCGAGCCGCCCAGCTCGTGCAACACCTTGGCTCGTTGCGATTTCATTCGGGTCCCGAGCCCGGCTGCCATAATCAAAACGATCAGCGGTCTGGACGATGTGTTGTTGTTCGACATCTTCTGGAAGATTTTAGACGACGACCGGAGAGAGTGCTTGTTTGCGACAGTTGAGCACGACCTGTGCAAGACGTTCCGAATTGTGCCTGACTTTCTCACCGTCGTACAACAAGTCAGCACGGACGAT
>DAIOGT010000127.1:0-1807 GCA_036745095.1 Pyrinomonadaceae bacterium | reverse complement strand
AGCGTGCGAATCGGAACTTTGGAAGCAGAAATTTGGGTTTCACCACGTACGACTGAACCGTCTTCGAGCTCCGCTGCGAGCCTGACGTCACTAATCGTGGCTGGGTAGATGTGACCTTTGCTCGCGAGGATCTCCGACGAGACGCGAATTGCTTCAGTAAAATCTCCGGTCACTTCGGTCAGCGCCGCGAGAAAGAGATTACCGAAACTGTGACCGCCCAGCTCGCCATCGCCACGGAAGCGATAACGGAAGAGACGCGCGAGCAGAGTCGAGTCTTCCGAGAGCGCGATCATGCAGTTACGAATATCGCCCGGCGGTAGCATTTGCAGCTCTTCGCGCAGACGTCCAGAACTTCCACCGTCATCGGACACGGTGACGATCGCCGAGAGACTCTCGATCCACATCTCGTCGTCAGTTTTTCCAACCAGGCGCTTCAGACCGCCGAGTAGACACGAGAGACCGGTGCCGCCGCCGATGGCAACGAGCTTCTGACCGCCTGTCGTTTTCGTTTGTTGCAAATGAGTGCCCCGGAAGAATGTGAACCGCCTAACGCAGTTGAATCATACATTAAATGATCGATTGTTTCCCGCAAAGGGGCCAGGCACGCTTGGGTTTATGTTCAGAGTTCAAGCGGCTGAACGCGGATATCCAAGTCAGGTTTAGGAAGGGTTGCTAAAGATCAGCCGATCGAAGTCGGGATCGTTTCGGAGGGGGTTCAGGTCGTGATCGTGTTGGGCACGCACACGCAGGTTTGGTTGCAGGTCGAGCGCTTTCTGGAGTGATTCCAGCGCCAGATCGATTGATCCGAGCCGGGCCCGAGTGGCAGCGAGACCGTAGTGAATGTGTGCCGCTTCCGGCTCACGCTTCAGGGCCCTTTCGAACATCTCCTGGGCAGCAACGTACTCGCCGCGATTGAGCTCGATGACGCCGCGGTCGTAAAGTGAATCAGCATCGCGTGGAAGGATGCTTTCGGTGCGGAGCCGCGACTCCGCGATCGCGAGATACGTTCGCGCGCGTGCTGCCACTTCCGCCACTTGCGAGTATTTGTCTACGAGAATTCGAAACTGATTCCGCGCCTCAGCAAACCGGCCTCGAGCAAACTCTTTGTGCGCACGTTCAAATGCGACAAGAGCTGCCGACTCGTCCTGAGTCGGTGGTCGCGGCGGCGGCGGAGTTGCCGCGGGTCGAGCAGCTCGAACGGCAGCCTGCTTCTGCGTCGTTTTGACCCTTGACACAGGCAGCTTCTTAGCTGCGGCTTTGCGAGCCACTGACTTCGGTGCTGCCTTCTTTGATTTTGGTGCGGACTTTGACTTCGAAGCGGTCTTCTTGGCCGAACGTGGCTTGGACGGACGGGGCTTGGCCGCTGAACGCGCAGACGACTTCGCAGCCGTGGCTCGGGTGGCTTTGGGTTTGGAAGGTGACTTCGCTTTAACAGCGCGCTTCGCGCTTTTCGCGGCTGGTTTAGCTTTTGAACGCGATGTTGACCGTCTCAACCCTTTTGTGAGACTGCTACTCATGGGCGGATTCTCAAAAGGCTGCTCACTTGAAGCGAGCAGCCGCAAAATTGGACCGCAGCTTACCATAGACCCGCCCCTAAATCAACGGAGACAAAGTATTTGCGGGTGCTTTACCTACCGAAAATCGGCCCATGTTTCCACTATCAGGTTAAACAAAGAAAAATCTTGATGGTCACAGTTGGCTATGTTAAAGTGCTTTTCAGTTTATCGGAGGCTTAATCCACCTCGGCAAACTGCCCCAACCGAATAAGTAACCTCTTTTAGTTTCAAAAACTTGCAATCCGCGGAAC
>DAIOGT010000126.1:1278-13897 GCA_036745095.1 Pyrinomonadaceae bacterium | reverse complement strand
CGTGCGACATCATGACGATCGGCCAGTATCTACAGCCGCACGCGCGTCGTTTGCCGGTCGAGCGCTACGTGACTCCGGAAGAGTTTGCGAAGTGGCGCGAGATCGGAATGACACTCGGATTTCATCACGTCGAATCAAGTCCGCTCACGCGTTCCTCTTATCACGCGCGCGAGCAAGCCGCGAAATGAAGGCCTCGATTTTCAGACAGCATGGCGGTCCGGAAGTCCTCGAGTACACGGACGTGCCCGATCCACAGATCCGTGCGAACGAAGTCCTCGTGGAAGTGAAAGCCTGCGCGTTGAACCACCTCGATATCTTCGTTCGCAATGGCATGCCGGGGATCGAGATTCCCCTCCCGCACATTCTGGGAAGCGATGTCGCTGGCGTTGTGCGGGAAGTCGGAGAGCTCGTGACGTGGGTCAAGCCTGGCGACGAAGTGATGGTCCAACCGGGCGTTTCGTGCGGGCATTGTGAGGCGTGTTTGAGCGGAGAGGACAATCTTTGTCGTGAGTACGACATGATCGGATACCGGCGCAACGGTGGTTACGCGGAGCTTGTTGCAGTTCCTGGCGTGAACATTATTCCGAAGCCGGCCGAGTTGAGCTGGGCCGAAGCCGCGGCCTTGCCGCTCGTGACTGTCACGGCTTGGCACATGCTGGTGACACGAGCGAACGTGCAACCGGGTGAAGACGTGCTTGTGCATGCGGCCGGAAGCGGTGTTGGTTCAATCGCGATCCAGATCGCGAAGCTGCGTGGAGCGCGCGTGATCACAACCGCGAGCACGGACGACAAACTCGCGAAAGCGCGTCAACTCGGAGCCGATGAGACGATCAATTACTCGCGTGACGATTGGCCAAAGGAAGTGAAACGACTGACCGCGCGCAAAGGCGTCGACGTTGTCGTCGAGCACACCGGCGCCGCGACATGGCCCGGTTCGATCGTTGCGCTGAAGAACAACGGTAGACTTGTGACGTGCGGAGCGACGAGTGGCTTCGATGCGCGGACCGATCTGAGGCAGGTGTTCTACAGACATTTGACGCTGCTGGGATCGTTTATGGGATCGAAAGCCGAATTGCTGGAGGCGATGAAGTTTGTGAGCCAAGGGAAGATCCGCGCTATTGTTGACCGCGCGTTACCGCTCAGTGAGGCTCGCCAGGCGCATGAGTTGATGGAGAATCGTGCGCATTTTGGAAAGATTATTTTAGCTGCCGGTTAAGGCAGATTATTTATTCGTATAGTCTTCTGCCACGAATCGCTTTCTCAAAGCCTCAAGATTTCCCTCTTCGAGATTGAAGTTCGTCCCCCCAATCACCTTTCTGCCTTCGTCCGTGGTT
This sequence comes from Pyrinomonadaceae bacterium, assembly GCA_036745095.1. GTDB lineage: Bacteria > Acidobacteriota > Blastocatellia > Pyrinomonadales > Pyrinomonadaceae > PSRF01. Next base: position 12,563 of record DAIOGT010000126.1, on the reverse strand, counting down.
ACCCAATCGACAACCTGAGGTGCGTTTGTGCGGAGGAAATTGCTGTCGTTTGAATCAAGCGGTTTGCCGTCTTTACGGGAGAATACCCAGATATAAGAGAATTGGCCGTTGCGGATGTACTGAAGATCTTTTTCGAAACCTGTGAGCGGGAGGGACGGCGATTGAACCGCAGGCGGTACTGGAGATGGGGCGCTGACAATCACGTCGCTTTGCGGGGCCCGGCTGCACGAAGCGAGGAGCAGCACGATAATAAGCCCTATGGGACCAATAGGACGTATACGGTTCATTGCGGATCTCCCAGGGGATTATCTTCGATTTTCTCGTCTCTAATGTACATGATCGTGCATTCAGTGTCCTCGTAAACGATATCAAACCAGCCGCTGGACCTCGCATGCTCGAAGAAGTCGTGATGCGTGTTATCCGAAAACACGTAACGCGCGCCGAACCGGTCGCGAATCAACGGGCCCGGATCCTCCTGCCGCCCAAGTGTGATTCGATCGTACAGACGCGAAAGGTCCTGGTCCTTGTCGTAGAGATAACTCGGATCGAGTCCCGACACGTAGTAATGCGTGGGATCGAAATAGAAGAGACGTGGAAAGTCGTCCCAGTCCGTGTTGAAAACCACCTGCCCGGGCGGCACGTTGTTTCGCATCCATTCAATGCCGGCCCGGTAATATTCGTGCCGCTCACTCTGCCCGATCTCTTTCACGGTTGCTCTCAGATTGAGGAACAGAAAGACGCTCAATACCACTGCCACCGCGGCGACTGCGACCGTTCGCATCACATCGCGAAACGTCATGTCCTCCTCCACCGACGCGGGTACACCTTCACGATCTAGAAATGGTTTGAGCTCCTCCAACACATCTGCCGGCAGCCGTGTGAGATACGGACGATTACCTTCCAACCACGGCTTAAGGGCAAAGCCGGCAAACAATACCGCGAATGGCGGCCAATACTCTGCAATCCTCTTCCAACGAGCCGTCATGATCATCAGCGCGGTAGAAAGCAGCAGGAAAAAGATTGGATACTGCCCGCGCCTGCGTTCTGAAGGCTCAAAGGCGATGTAGCCCACCAGCATTGCGATACACGCGACCGCCGAGTTTCCGAGAAACTCCCACGAATCGTAGGGGTACCACTCGGATCCCACTTTAGTATCGAAGTCTGAAGCAGTGATCTTGATCTTCATGTGCTGTGCGAGCAATTGAAGATTGTGTGGAAAGTAAGGATTGATGACGAGCCCGAGGGCACATCCCAGTGTTACATAAACCAGCGGACGCCATTCAAACCGCTTTTCGGTGATTGCGATCGTCGCCGACCAGAAAACCGTGGCCATCATCAGCATCACAAAGAGGTCGTAAGTCCAGGTGAAGATCAGCGCCAGCGGCAACAAGGGCCGGTATTTCCTTTTGAAAAACAGGTGAATCGCGATGATGAGATAAACAATAGCGAGGGGCGGCGCCTTGGCCATGTTCATCCGAAACAGAAACGGCGCCGAGCAGGCGAGGAGCGCAATTAGCCACACCATCGCGTAACGAACGCGGTAATGGAGCAACAGCCAGTAACACGACAGCACCGCGAGACCTCCGAAGATCGCCGAGGCGATCTTTGCGCCGAGGCGCGGGTCCGACGAAATGGCGAAGGGAATTTGGAAAATGTGGAACAGCAGGTGATGGTCCACATAGTCTTTTGGATTCAGCGTGGTGAGCGGAAGCCAGGGAAACTGCGGCGGAAAATCGCGATTCTTAATCGATTCCCACAGCGTCTGTGTCCATTTGATGTGGTAGTAGCCGTCGAAATCGCCGCAGCAGATCGCCGAAGTGGAAAACTGGAGTTGCCAGAAAATGATGCCGACAAGGATCGCTCCGGCTACAAACTGAATTTTTCGGATGGATGACTCGGATCTAACCCTGGAGAATATGCCTGAGGAGGTCGTCATCAATCGCTCAACCGTCTCTCGTCTGTAAACTCACAGTTGATCGATCAGTTCGAGTAGTGCTCGCGGATCGATCGGCTTGGTCATGTGAGCATTGAAGCCGGCGTTGGTCGATCGTTCCTTGTCGTCAAACATTGAGTAGCCGGTGACAGCCACCATCGGAACAGTTTCATAACCAGGCAACGTCCGCATTTCCCTGGCCAATTGGTAGCCGTTCATCTCGGGCATGCCGATGTCGGAGATGATCACGTCAAACTGGCGCTCGCGCGCGGCGTTCAATGCCGCCGGCGCCGAGGCTGCCGTCACGACTGAATAACCAGCGTGAGTTAAAACCACTGCGAGCATCTCTGTCACATCAGCGACGTCGTCAACGACGAGCGCGGTCCGCCGTGCGCGCGGCTCCGCTTGAAGCACCTCAGCATCGGGTGTTCGTTCCGCTGACCTGGTGGAATGACTCGATAAAAACTGGGTAAGAAAGTGAAGGGAGGGCTGATAATCGGCATTCACGCGCGATGAGTAATGGTCTTGCATCGAAACAGCCTTTCCGCAGTTTTTAATCAGACCGCGTGTTGTTTGGAGAGCGGGTTTACTGTAGCCGAAACGTTCGATGGTGTCTACAGAACTCGTTGAATTTTTGATGGCAGATGATCCAGGTTTGCCTGTGTGGTTCGTTGTTGCAATTGAAAGAAAAACATCGTGGACAGTCTAAGATTATTTTGCTACGTTGAGCCAAACTCAAAATACACATAAGGAGCGAACCAAATGGCAGCCAAAAAAGGAACCAAGAAGTCCAGAGGCGCGCGCAAAGGTGGCCGTAAAGGAACGAAGAAGAGCGCGTCGTCATCGAAGTCCCGAGGTGGCGCTAAGAAAACGACGAAGAAGGCAGCCAAGAAATCTACGAAGAAGGGTGGCGCCCGCAAGAGCACAAAGAAAGCGGCGAAGTCCACGAAGAAAGCCGGCAAGAGAATGACGAGGAAAGGTGGGGCCAGGGGTACCAAAAAGAGGGCCAGGAAGTCTTCAGCAACCGCCTCACCCGCAGCGGTAGAAGCTTTTGAATCATCCGAAACCATGGGCACTTCGGAATCCGGCGAGCCAGGCGTGGGCACTGAGTCCGAGGCCGTTGAAGAAGAAGTAGAGTAGGTTAGTTCGGCGCTGATGTATCCAGCCGGCAATCTTTTCATCCCTGTAGCGCACGGCCAGCTAGAAGCAATTCTGAAAGAGCCTGGTCAGGGGTCACCGAAAGGCGTGGCCCTGGTCCTGCACCCGCACCCGCTTGGCGGCGGCACGATGCATAACAAAGTCGTGTTTCGTGCCGCGGCGGCGTTGAACGACGCGGGCCTCACCGTACTCCGGATCAATTTTCGCGGTGTGGGCCAGAGCACGGGCCAGCACGACGAGGGCAGTGGCGAGCGCGAAGACGTTCGCGCCGGGCTCGATTACTTGTCACAGCAGTATCCCGGCCTTCGAATAACTGTGTGTGGTTTTTCTTTTGGGTCGAGGGTTGGGCTGGAGGTCGCGATTCATGACCCGCGCGTGTCGTTCTTGATCGGTATCGGCACGCCGCTCGAAAAGTACGACTTTAGTTTTCTCGCCGAATGCCGCAAGCCCCTGCTTTTGGTCCACGGAGAGCACGACGAGTTTGGCGACGTCGCGCGCTTGCGGGAGCTGGTCGCGGAAGTTGAAAAAAACACGCCCGTACGGTTAGTGGTGGTTCCCGGCGCCGGTCACTTCTTCGATGCCAACCTCGACGATCTCAAACGCGCAATTACAGACTGGACCACAGAACAATACGGATAACAACCGATGCAGGACTACAAAGACCCCGCAATACGAATCACGCTCTTGCCACGCGATACGAACTCACGCGGTACGATCTTCGGTGGCGTTATCCTGAGTTACATCGACACTGCCGGAGCAATCGAAGCACATCGCCACACGCGAATGGAGCGTTTTGTGACCGTGGCGATGAAAGAAGTGATCTTTCACAAGCCGGTATTTGTGGGCGACCTGGTGAGTTTCTACGCGGAGACCTTGCGTGTTGGGACGACCTCGATAACAGTGCGCGTGGTTGTGGAATCGGAACGTCTCGGGAAAAGCGAGCGCGTCCGCGTGACGGAAGCTGAAGTGATTTACGTCGCTGTCGACGACCACGGTGAGAAAATGAAGATCACGCAGCAGTGATCAGCGTTTATCCGCGTTTAGTTTAGCCGTGCCTGCATTCGTCTCAACGCCACTGCGGCTTCCGTAAAATCCGGCTTTTGCGCGAGCGCCAACCCGTAATGTCTTGCCGCCTCCAGAAACCGCCGCCGCGTTTCATAAACACGTCCGAGATTGAAATGCGGAAACGCATACGACTCATATCGCGGCGCCAGCAAAGCACGCTTGAACCAACGCACGGAGCCATAAGGATCACCCTTCGCCAGCAGGTAACTGCCGATGTCGTTGTAGGGATTGCCTAACGTCTCGTCCACGCGAATCGCTTCGAGGCACTCTTCAATTGCCTCGTCGTAACGCTTCTGAAAACTGTAAACCCAACCGAGAAAGGTGTGCGCCTCGGCGGTCGGATAAGTCTCAATCGATCGCTTGTAGAGCTCGATGGCGCGCTCGTAGTCGTGTGCGAGCTGGGCCTCGTAAGCCTCGTGAAAAAGCTGATTGGCTTCGTAACGTCTCGCGTCGTCCTGGCTGTTCATAAGACATCCATAACTTGCCCGGATTAGTTGCAGTTTGCGCCAGACTTTTGAGCTGCGTCCAGACGTTTGATACGCCCCTCAACTCTCGGGGCGATGGCCCGTCTTCCGAGTGCCTTCCGCACAACATCAACGTCAATCGGCGCTCGATCGGGGGGAATTATCACTGTCGCGCCCTTAAACATCGAGTACCCGTCGCCGCCGTCGAGCCCGATGAACGTTGTCGTTGTCAACGTATACTTTTTCGCGTTATCGAGCGGTAAGCCTTTTACCTTCACATCCACAAGTCGTGAACCAGCGGCACGACTCGCGTCAAAAGAGTATTGCACGCCGGAAACCTGGGGAAAGCCACCGGGCTCCGCATCCGGCGCAATTCGACTGACGCCGTGCTCGAGCGCCGCCCGCAATGTCGCTCCGGTCACTTCGATCTTAACCAGCTTGTTCTTGAAGGGCAGGATCGAGAGGAGATCTCGCTGCGTCAATCTTCCAGGCCCGATGATGGTGTCAGCACGAACAGAGCCACCGTTCATCAGGCCGATATCAGCCGCCGTCGCCCTGCGAAACGCGTCCGTGATGAAGTTACCAACATTCGTTTCGCGCGTGCGGTTTTCTTTACTGCGTGCATCGAGTGCGACACTCGTGCGCCCGATGGGTTTAGCGAGCTCGGTCAACAGGTTCGCATACTTGCGATAAACGGCGACGAATTCCGGCGCTTCCCTGGTTGTGCTGTCTACTGGGATGACTTTCCAGTCGATGCTGTCAAGTTCGCCTGCCGGCGAAATGTTCAGATCGATGCGTCCAAGCTCGCGAGCGTCGGCCGTCATCTTGAAGATCGGCGCAGAACCCGCATGCGACTCAAGCAGCGTGTGTTCGTGGCCGCCCACGATCAGGTTAACGCCGGAACAACGAGCGACTTCCTTGTCTTCTCGCATCGACAGGTGAGTCAGTGCCACAACAACTTTCACGCCCTGGCCATGCAACTCCGAAACGACCTCTTTTGCCGTGTCGCAGGGACTGCGAAACTCGACATTGTCACCCGGACGCGAAGTGGTTTTAGTGTCCGGCAGGACCAGGCCGAAGAGCCCGACTTTCACGCCGCCAAACTCACGCACGACAAAACGTTTTGTGTCACCGAACGGTTGGCCCGTGCGCTTGTCAATGACGTTCGCCGCGATCCAACCAAACTTCGACTCTTTGATCCGTTCCAACAGCACTTCTGGGCCAAAGTCGAACTCGTGATTGCCGAAAGTCGCATAGTCCAGACCGACGGCGTTCCACGCCTCGATCATTTGCGCGCCTTTATGAGTAATCGATTCAACCGATGGCGAGATCGTATCGCCGGCCATCAGAAACAATGTGTTTGGGTTCTCCTGCTGTATCGCCTTTTTGAGTGTCAACACTCGTCCAAGGCCGCCACTTTTACCCTGATCGACGGGCGCAAATTGATAGACGTCGTTAACCTGAAGGATGGTGACTTTGACGTTGCACTGCGTTTTCTCCTGCGCCGCGATAGTAACGAACGCAGTGATGAAAAGGACCAGAGCCAGCGCCGTGCGGCGGTGAAACATCAAACGAGGGTTCATGTGGTTTTGACCTCGAATCGTGTCTGAGTTAGGGCGCGTGAATTATACTCAGGGTATTCCATGCCGGATAGAGAGACATTCTTCATCACCGGGTTTCCGGGCTTCATCGCGAACCGGCTCCTCGAACGACTCGCACGAAAGGATTGTCATTTCATCCTGCTCGTGCAGCCGTCACTGCTCGGTCGGGCGCGGGACGAGATCGCCCGGATCGCACAGCTCCGCGCGAGAGATATCGCTGACTTCAGGTTTGTCGAAGGAGACATCAGCGAGTCATATCTCGCGTTGAGTGCCGCGGACCTTGAGCTGGTCCAACGGCAAACCACGCGCGCGTTTCATCTCGCGGCAGTTTACGATCTCGCCGTCCCGAAAGATTTGGGGATGCGAGTTAATGCCGGCGGCACGCGCAATGTTGTTGAGTTAGCGCGCACCTTGCCGCAACTGCGGCAGTTTCATCACGTGTCCACTTGTTACGTTGCCGGGAAACGCGAGGGCGTGATTCTCGAGACTGAGCTTCGTCACGACGCGGGTTATCGCAACTATTACGAGGAGTCGAAGTATCTCGCTGAATTGGAAGTCGAGTCAGCCAGAAACGATTTACCCGTTACGGTTCATCGTCCGGCGGTTGTATGCGGCGATTCGAAAACAGGTGAGACAGGGAAGTACGACGGCGTTTACTACCTGATACATTATTTGCTGCGCTGGCCCAGCGTCCTTTCGTTGATCAATATCGGAAATCACAAAGTGAGTTTGAATCTCGTGCCTGTTGACTTTGTGGTTGACGCAATGGCTGCACTTGCCTTCGACGAACGCGCGATCGGCAAGACTGTGCAGCTTGCTGATCCCGAGCCGCTGACGACGAACCAGTTGTTCAATGCGATCGCAAAATCGATCGACGGCTATAAGTCGAAGATGACGGCGCCGGCAAAGTGGGTGCGATTCTTCCTGATGCTGCCGCCCTCCCCGAAGATCACAGGCTTGCCGCACCACGCCGTTCCTTATTTCTTCGTCAAACAAATCTACGACACCACGACGGCGCAGCAACTCCTCACGCCGCACGGCATCCGCTGCCCCTCTTTTGAATCCTACGTCGATCGAATCGTCGACTTCGCGAGAAAAAATCCGCAAATTTAATCCGCCTCACCCCCGTTTGACAAATCTTCAAATTAGAATTAGTCTAAATCCATCGTGAAGGAGACAAAGGCAAAACCGAAGCTGACGCCGCAACGTGAGGCCGTTTTTCAGGTCATCCAGGAACGCGACGATCACCCGACTGCCAGCGACATCTTCGAAGCCGCCCGCCGGCGCCTGCCCAGTATCAGCTACGCAACTGTTTACAACTCTTTGCGTTACCTGAAGGATGCCGGATTGGTTCACGAGATAAATTTTGGCGATAGCGCCAGCCGCTACGATCGCGAAACCGATCGTCACGATCATGCAATCTGCAACGATTGTGGAAAGCTGGTCGATTTTGATTTACCCGACGCCGCAAAGCTTATGAGCGCCGCCGCTCGGAAATCGCATTTCCAACCACAGTCGGTTCACCTGACACTCAGAGGACGTTGTCCCGATTGTTGTACGGATGCAAAGGATTACAAGAAATAACGCATTTCAAATTACTTGGGAGGATACATGACAGCAGCAACAGCAGTAGCAGCAGAGAAGGCGATGGTGGGCCAGCCCGCGCCGGATTTTGAAATGGCCTCGACGAAGAACATTGAGAAATTAAACGAGCCGGTGCGCCTTTCCGATTATCGTGGGAAGTGGCTCGTGCTGGTTTTCTATCCACTGGATTTTACGTTTGTCTGTCCGACGGAGTTGACGACGTTCAGCGATCGTTATCAGGACTTCGTAGACATTGGCGCCGACGTGATTGGCATTTCGACTGACTCGGTTTACTCGCATCGTGCCTGGCTGAACACGCCGCGCGATAAGGGTGGCGTCGAGGGTTTGAAATACCCGTTGGCGGCTGATGCGACAAAGACCGTGGCGCGCGATTACGGTGTGTTGATCGAAGACCGCGGCATTGCGCTACGTGGTTTGTACGTGATCGATCCGGAAGGGATACTGCGTTACAAAGTCGTGCACGATCTGAACGTTGGACGTTCGGCTGAAGAGACGCTCCGCGTGATTCAGGCGTTGCAAACGGGTGGTCTTTGCCAGGCTGAATGGAAGCCCGGCCAGAAGACGTTGAACTAATAAAAAACGACCACGGATGAAGCGGATTTTTGATCCGTTTCATCCGTGGTTAAGGGATTAATAACGATGGCGATGAAGATTGGAACACAGTTGCCCAAACTGGAAGGCGCAACTGAGTGGTTTGGTGGGACGCAGGCTCACGTCGAGTCAGAAGTTGTGGGCCATCCGACACTCGTTCACTTCTGGTCGGCGAGCTGCGGGATCTGTAAAGACAACCTGCCGCGCGTTGGGCAATGGCGTGATGAAAAGAAAGAACAAGGACTGCGCGTGGTTGGTATTCACATGCCTCGCTACGAAGCAGATACCGACATTGAAACAGTACGCGATCTGATCGCTGAGTATGACATCAGCGAGCCAGTCGCGGTTGATAACGAACACAAACTAAAAGAGGCGTTTCAGAATGACCACGGCTATGTGCCGGCGTATTACCTGTTTGATGCGGAAGGAAAGTTGAGATGTTTCGCCGCAGGCGAACGCGGACTCGATATGTTGAAGACGGCGTTAGAAAGGGTGACAGGATGAACGGGCTTCATCCTGTCCACAGTCTCGACAACAGATAAATACTCACGACGAAACTCCCGACCGCGAGGGCCGTCAGGACGGCGATAATCCCACCGACAAAGATCCAGTCGCTCATGCTCGCGGCCCGCGCATCTTCGGCGGAAACGGTCGCGCGTTTTCTCAACAACGCGATGTTCTTCTGATTCGACTTCCACCACACGTCCGCAATATCACCGAATAACGGCACCGCTCCAAGCACGTAGTCGATTCCGATATTCATTCCCATCCGCAGCAGCGTGATCTTCGGAACACCATGACGCACGGCGGACGCGAGGATGTAAAACGAAGCGAGCGCGGTGCTCGTGTCGCCAAGGCCCGGAATCAGACCAATCAAGGCATCGAGACCAAAACGCCAGCCGAGGATCGGCACTCTGAACAGGTCGTCCAAAAGCCATCCCAAACGCTCGGTGTTCTTATCGATTGTTAACGAATGCGTGTTACTTGCTGCCAAAAGAATTTCCCCACTCTCGCAAGCGCGTTGAAAGCGTTCTTATCACCCGACTTTTGGGGAGATTGTTTAGCGGGGAGTCCAAGCGTTGCGGCCAACTCCTGATCCGGAGGCGCGATGTCTTCGTCGCCCCGCTTCGCGGTTAGCCAGCGGGTAAATGTACGACCAATCAGTCGCCTTTGTTCAACCGGAGCTTCGGCCACGAGGGCGATGCGCAGGTCTTCGAGTTGAGCAATCTCGTACAGGTTCGCCTGGTAATAGTTGCGGAGGGCCGCGAAGATTTTCTCTTCGCCGAGGGTCTTTTGGAGGTCAACAAACATCAGCGCACCCTTGGCGCCGACGATGGCAGCGTACTGAAACGTGTTGCGATATTCGCGAGCGGGACGGTGGGGATCCATGTCGTCGCCGCCGAAGGTGCGATAGAGACGATAGACGCCCTTGACTTGATTATCGAGAACAGCGGCCGCTTTCTCTTCGCCATAAGTATTTTTGTAATAGAGCAGTGCAGACCAGCCCGACAGTGCTTCGTCGAGCAACGGCTCGCGCGCCGGATCGTTGCCGACGGCCGCGCCCCACCATTGATGCGCGACGAGATGCGCGACGGTCCATTCCAGACTCTCTTCGACCGATGGTCGTTGCTCGCGAATGATCTCAGGCAGATTACGGACCGAGGGAGAATCGAAATCGACGTAGAACGCGCTCGCGATGACATTGAAGCCGGAAAACTCACAACTGCCGAGTCCTGCGACAAGTGGCGCTTCGGCGATGCTGATCTGCTTGAACGGCAACGGACCAAACAGTGACGTGAACACGCGCAGCGAATTAGCCGCGACCGTCAAAGCCCGTTTACCAACGAGCTCATGTTCCGCGAGATAGATCGAACGGACGTTGATGCCTTGCACTTCCGTGTGTTCACTCTTGAGGCCGCGGCCGGCGAGAATCGCGAAGTCACGCAACGCGGAGCCGGTGAACGTTTGTCCGGTCTTTTCGTTGCGCGGTCCTGTTTCCATGCCGGAAGTAAAAACGTCAACGCCCTGGTTGGTGCTGACATTCACTTCGTAGTCCGCGACTTCGTTGAAGATGAAGTCGCCAACGGACGGCTCCAGCTTGCGTCGCCACTCGTCACCGTCATGCGCGACCAACACTGGATACGCAGCGCCGAGAAGCATCACGCCACGGCAGCGGAAGTTGATGTCGCGAGCGCGACGCATTTCGCGCTCACTGCGCAACGCGGCGCTGACTTGCTTCACCACGTGGGTCGTCAGGCTCGTTTCGTCGCGATCGATTTCCGGCACTGATCCCTTGAACTTGATGACGACCTCCGCGCCGGCTTCCGGTGCTACCTGCTCGCGCAGCGTGATGCGAAGCGTCGTACCCTGATCGTCGAGTTGAGTGAAGAGCAATGAGTTGTCAGATCCGGCGCGCACTTCGAGAATGTCGAGGCGGGGCTCATCCGGGTCGGGCGTAGTGTTGTTGAACTGAAACGGCTGATCGCCCGTGCGCAGGTTTGGGTAGAGGTGAAAGTAAATGACGGAGGTCGGTTTCTCACCACGGTTGATCCAGCGAACTCTTTCAGTGCCCGTGTAGGTGAGACGCTCAAAGTCGATCTTCAGATCAACCTTGTAGGAGTGTCTTTCCGTTGTCTTCTGAGACGTTTGCGCATGTAACTCCGAAGCTGTAAGGAACACACTTGCCAGGATACAGAGCACGAGAACTTCACCCGGCGTATTCCTTTTGTTCCATCTGTGCATTTTGTGACTAATTTCTTCTGCGAGTCGCGGCTGGCCTGATCGTGATCGACTGAATCACGTCGCCGCGCACTATCCTGTCAACAACGTCCATTCCCGTTACGACGCGTCCAAAAACCGTGTAGCCGC
>DAIOGT010000126.1:0-1178 GCA_036745095.1 Pyrinomonadaceae bacterium | reverse complement strand
ATCCTGTCAACAACGTCCATTCCCGTTACGACGCGTCCAAAAACCGTGTAGCCGCCGTCCAGATGCGGTTGCGGCGAGTGGGTCACGAACCACTGCGAACCGCCTGTGTCCTTGCCCGAGAGTGCCATTCCAACCGCCGCGCGATCATAAAGCACCTGATTGATCTCGCAACGAATCTGGTAGCCCGGCCCACCGTTTCCATCGCCTCTCGGGTCACCATCCTGAATCACAAAATTTGGGACGACCCGGTGGATGGTGATGTTTCGATAATAATCTCGCTGGGCGAGCTGAACGAAGTTGTCTACGGTAAGGGGGGCTGCTTCAGGGAGCAGGTCAATAGTAAACGAACCCTTGCTCGTAGTCACGACGGCACGCGTCGTCTTACCGATACGCGCGAGGGCGCGCTTGTAGTCCGCGTCTGTGTTACGCGTTTGAACTGTGCCGATTTGCGCGGAAAAATCGCCAACGCCGTTAGTCTTCAACAAAGCAACAGCCCTGCGACGAACGAGTGGATCGCCTGATTTCAAAGCTTCTTTGATCACGTCGTGAGCGGCGGTCGACTTTTGTTTGGCGAGCGAGTCGAGGATTGAGAGTGCCGCGTCGTTCAACTCATCGTTGGTGGCTGGTCGCCACGCGGTTGCGAGTGCGCTCGTGATCTCTTCCGACGGTGGCAGGTCGCCCAGCAAGTCGGCTGCTGTCGAGCGCACCACGACATCGCTGTCCTTTAAGTGAGCCCGCGCGACTGTCGCAAGGTCCGCTGGTTTGAAGGCGGCGAGCGCGCGCAGTACGTCGGGAATCGCGTATTCGGAATGGACAGCAACGAGTGTGTTGATCGTCAAACCGGAGTTTCGATAGTCGAGCATCGCGCGCAGTAGCGACTGTGCCGTCGCGGCGAGTTCTGATTTGTTTGTGACTGACTCCGGCAGCGCCGCGATTTCACCAAGACCGGCAGCGATTCCCGCCGCAGCACGCCAATCGAGCAAAATAGTTTCCTGAACTTTTCGTTTTGCCTGATCGCCGCTTCCTAATTCGCCGAGGTAAGTTGAGGGAGCGATGCGTACAAACGCGAGGTCGATTTCCGGTGCGGTGTGGTTGAGAGACGCGTTGATCTTGCGCAGCCACGTGATCGCGGTTTGATCTTCTTTTTGGGCGAGGAGGCGACTGAGTGTCGTCGCGAT
>DAIOGT010000125.1:0-13933 GCA_036745095.1 Pyrinomonadaceae bacterium | reverse complement strand
ATTCCTTTTGGTCGAACATCAGCCCAGCTGGGGCGTCATTGCTATTTCAACTATGAGGATTCGAATCGTAGCAATAGCAAGCTGTTTAGAATGACAATGACCGTGACGCCCACATCGGCAAAAAATGGCCAGCGCCAGGCTGCTCAAACCCGCGATTGCCAAACCAATAAAAATGAGCTTGGTACCGAGGGCAACTGTAGTGTTGATTTTGATCGTCGAAATCGTCCGACGCCCGAGTCGAATGAGATAAGGAACCAGTTCCAGGCGATCGTTAAGGAGTGCTATCGATGCTGACGCCAGGACACTGACAGCCAGCATTACCCTTTTAAATAGGAGAGCTCGGATCATTGCATCGCCTCAAAGAGCGTTCTCGTCAGTCTCTCCTGTTTGAATACGCACGGCGCGCTCGATGGACCAAACAAAGACCTTACCGTCACCAGGGTTTCCGGTGTGGGCAGTTCGGACAATCGTGTCAACAATCCCTTCAGCCATTTCGTCGCGTGCCACGATCTCGATGCGCGCTTTTTTTACATACTCCACGAAATCGTCGATGATTCGGTGTGGCGCACCCTTCGCGTGACTCCCCTTTTCGCGACCGAAACCGCGCACGTCCGTCACCGTCATTCCGGGGAAGCCCTCGATCTCTTCAAGCGCGCCTGTTACCTTGCTCAGCATGAATGGCTGCACCATCGCAGTAATCATCTTCATAACTAACAATTCCCTTCTTTCAATGCTGCGAACGCCAGAGTCGCCGTAATTCCATGCGTGCGCGTTTAATTAGGGCGCGAACCTCACTGTCATCAACACGTAAATATTTGGCAACATCCTGATCTTTCAGCCCCTCCATGTCGTACAGCACAAATGCCACTCGCAGGTCATCCGGCAATTTGGCGATCAACTCTTTAAGCATTGACGAATCAAGCCGCGCATGTTCCCGATGGGCCAACTTACCGACCAGCGCGGCTGGCTTGTCAGGAGCAGGGGGCGCAGCCACTTTCACGCTTGTAGATGGCGCCCGCGCCCGTGAGGCGTTCGCAACTACATCTCCAAAAAGCCGCTGAACCGCCTCATCTATTGCAAGTTCGCGCAACCGACTACCGACGCGTGCCTCGTCCCAGCGACGCGGCACCTCCCGGCTGAAGCGCGTGAAAACCATCGCTGTTGCTTCCTCGGCAGCGGAACTGTTGGCAAGCAGGTGAAAACAAAGAGTGTAGATTTGCGCAACGAAGAGCTTATAAGCCACCTCCAGCAAGACCGTCGTGCGGCTCGTTTGATCGAGCTTCTTTGCGTTCGACATCGTTAAGATCTTTGCGTCCGCAATCAAACCTGCCATAAGCTCCAAACTATTAATTCAAACCATGAGCGCCTGTTCTTTGACCCACCGACGAACAATCTCTCCTATCGACGCTTGTGTCCTTTGTTACTTTTTGGAGAACGCCGTGTTGACCTCCCCGATCTCCTTGAGCGCGCCGCAAGCGTGTTTAGGGCAAAGAGCAGGACGAGCGCCAAAACGACCGCAAAGGCAATCCCCGCTAGATACTCCATCACGTGCGTGAGATCCGTTTCGTTTATCGATAAAAACAAAGTCATTTCCACACTTAGACTAGCCATACGCTCGAAATTCAAACCATCTGTAGTTGCCCGCTTGGCCCAGCGGCATCAAGCGTTGCGATTCGTTCTTCATCGACGCTGGTGTCCTCTGTTACCCCTTGGATAACGCCGCTTTGACTTTCCCGATCTGCTTGCATGCGCCGCAATCCTGTTTACAAAAAAGAGGACGACGAACATCAATACGATGCCAAGCGCAATCTTGGCCAGATGCGACATCACGTGCGCGAAATCCGTCGCGTGTTTCAATAAAAGAAAATACATAAGCTTCGCTCTTGTGGGCTTACTACTAAAATTCCACTCGTTCTCTTTCGAACCATCCGTACAGCGTTGGCAGAATCAACAAAGTCAGTAACGTTGACGTGATCAACCCGCCGATCACTACCGTAGCCAATGGCCGCTGCACTTCAGCGCCGGCAGAAGTTGCAATTGCCATTGGGATAAATCCTAAGCTGGCGACAAGCGCTGTCATCAGTACGGGACGTAACCGCGTCTCAGCACCTTCTCGCACGGCATCTGCCACCGACTTCCCTTCTTCGCGCAGCTTGTTGATGTAGCTGACCATTACAACGCCGTTGAGTACCGCCACGCCAAATAACGCGATGAAGCCAACACCGGCTGAAATGGAAAAAGGCATACCGCGCAGTAACAGGGCGAAGATGCCTCCTACCACGGCAAAGGGAATTCCTGTGTAGATCAGGAGCGCCTGCCTGATAGAGCCGAAGGTTGTAAAGAGGAGCACAAAGATTAGAAACAGTGCGAGCGGAACCACTATCAGCAGGCGAGCCGAAGCGCGTTGCAAATTTTCAAACGTTCCGCCCCAGGTTAAGTAGTATCCCGGTGGCAGCTTTACCTGTTGCTCGATCTTCTCCTGGGCCTCTGCAACGAAACTGCCTATATCGCGGCCGCGTACGTTGAGTTCGACCCCGATCCGGCGACGGGTGTCTTCGCGCGAAATCTGCGCCGGGCCTTCGACGAGTTGGACATCAGCCAGTTGAGAGAGCGGCACCCGTGCTCCATTCGGGGCCGGAACAAGAAGACTCTTTATAGTTTCAATATCACGACTGGTCTCATCTTCGAGTCGAACGACAAGATTAAATCGCTGTTCACCTTCATAGACCAGACCCGCTTCTTTGCCCGCGACAATGGATTCCACCAGTTCGTTTACGTCACCAACGTTAATGCCATAACGCGAGATTGCCGCGCGGTCAGGCTTTATTTGTAACTGCGGCAGGCCGGTTGTCGCCTCAACCTTCACGTCTTCGGCGCCTCGAACTTGACTCACCGCACGGCTAATCTCATCGGCGGACTTCTTGAGGGTGTCGAGATCGTCGCCAAAGAGCTTGATTGCAATGTCTGAACGAACGCCTGAGATCAGTTCTGAGACCCGCAGTTCAATCGGTTGCGAAAAGCTGAACGACGCATTAGGCACCCCATCCTCCAACGCCTTAGCCATCTTCTCGACCAATTCAGTTTTCGAGTGTGTGGTGGTCCACTCCGAAGGCGGCTTTAACTCAATGTAAAGATCGCTGAAGTCGATGCTCATCGGGTCGGTCGCCACTTCGGCTCGTCCCGTCTTTGAAACAACCTTGGTTACCTCGGGAAAACGCTTCAACACTTTCTCCACGTCAGTGGTAGTCTTGATTGACTGCGTCAGTGACACACTGGGAAGTTGTTGTACCTGGACGGCCAGAGATCCTTCGTCCAGTCGGGGAATGAATTCCGAACCCAGGAACGGAAATATGATTGCGCTTATGACTACCAGAATCGTGGCCACCGCGATGGCATGCCGCCGGTTCGTGTGCATAAACGTGAGCGCCGGTCGATACCACCGCTTGGCAATGCGAATGAGGAAACTCTCTTTCTCTGAAACGTGACCACGGAGCAGGAAGGTCATAGCCGCTGGAACATAAGTAAGAGAAAGAATCAGTGAACCGAGCAACGCAAACACGACTGTCAGCGCCATCGGCTTAAACATCTTGCCTTCGATACCGGTGAGACTGAGGATCGGCAAATAAACGATCATGATGATCGCCACGGCGAATACCACTGGTCGGCCCACCTCGGTACATGCGTCCAGCATCGTTCGCTCAGGTCGTTCGTGCGACCCGGCGTGCTGCGCTTCTGCACGCCGCCGCACAGTGTTCTCGACCATCACCACTGCGCCGTCCACGATTAAGCCGAAATCCAAAGCTCCAAGACTCATCAAGTTGCCGGAGACATTGAAGACGCGCATCAAGATCGCCGCGAACAGCATTGAGAGGGGAATGATCGTGGCAACCAACAAACTGCCGCGCCAGTTTCCCAGCAGTAGAATTAGGACGATGATAACGAGAATGGCGCCTTCGATAAGGTTCTTTGACACGGTCCAAATGGTTCGGTTGACAAGCTCAGTCCGATCATAAAAGGGAATGAGCTCGACACCTTTCGGCAACGTTTTCTTTACCTGCTCGACTCGTTCCTTCACACGATCAACTACGGTGCGCGAGTTTTCCCCTTTCAGCATCATGGCGATGCCGGCGACGATCTCGCCCTCTCCGTCAGCGGTTACAGCACCCTGGCGGACTGTCGCACCAGTGACGACCTCGCCCAGATCGCGAACAAAGACAGGGATTCCTTCCTTACCCGTTTTGACGATGATGTTGCCGATATCCTCCGACGAAGCCACCAGACCAATTCCGCGCAGCAGATATTGCTCGGATCCGTGTTCGATATACGCTCCGCCGACATTGGCGTTGTTCTGCGCTACGGCCTCGACCACATCTCGCAGTGACAAGCTATAGGATTGCAACTTTGCCGGATCTAATCTGACCTGGTATTGCTTTTCGTAACCGCCAAAACTATTAACTTCGGTTACGCCCGCAACACCTAACAACTGCCGTCGCACACTCCAATCCTGAATGGTTCTCAACGAAGTTGCGTCATACCCACTGCCCTTATCAGCCTTCAGTTCGTACTGATAGATTTCACCCAAGCCGGTCGAGATAGGTCCCATTTCAGGAGAACCGATGCTCTCGGGGATCTGCTCACGCGCTTGAGATAGCCGTTCAAGCACGAGCTGCCGGGCAAAGTACGTGTCTACTGAGTCATGGAAAACTACAGTCACCGCCGAGAGACCGAACTTCGAAACTGAGCGAATCTCCTCAATGTTAGGAAGTCCCGACATCGCAACTTCGACCGGAAATGTGATCTGCCGCTCAATTTCCAGTGGTGCCAGTGACGGAGCGGCAGTTAACACCTGGACCTGCACATTGGTGACGTCAGGCACAGCATCGATAGGTAAATTAATCAGGCTATATACACCCGCTCCCGCCATGATCAGGACCATTAAAAGGACCAACAGGCGTTGGGAAACGGCGAAACGAATGAGACCGTTTATCATCAGTGTCCGTGCTCCCCCATTTCGCCTTTTAACTTTTGTGCCTTGAGGGTGAAACTCCCTTTTGTCACGACCTTTTCACCGAGCTTCAACCCTGAAATCACGCGGTGATAGCCGGAAGTCTCGCCCCCGAGTTCCACTTCCCGAACCTCGAAGGCGCCAGGCTCGTCATCTTTTGGAATGAACACGACTGAGCGGTTTTCGATTCGCTGCACAGCCGCAGAAGGAACAACAAGTTCTTCTTCGGCAACTCGCCCGGTGCCGGCTTCAAAACCAACCTCGACGAACATGCCGGCTTTTAACCGTTCCCCAGGGTTGGCCATCTCTATGCGCACTTGCGCTGTTCGCGTTTCTTCGTTGAGCCGTGGATCGATGTAGTTGACGCGTCCTGCCATTGCGCTATCACCTAATGCCGCGGAACGCACTTCCGCGGGAGTACCGACACGAATCTTGCCGACCTCTGCCTCAGGCACATTGGCGATAACCCAAACCGTGGAGATGTTGGCGATGGTGAACAATGCTGTGCCTGCCTGAATTCCGGCTCCTGCATTGACCAGACGCTCAACGACAGTGCCTGAAACAGGAGCGCGCAGGGTTACAAGCGATATATCGGTGGTGTGAGTGTCACGTGAACCGGGCGCGACGGGATCGCCGAGTGTCTGTAGACTTTGCCGCAAATGGGCAACATCGACACGCGCTGTTTCAACTTCGGCTTGCGCCTGCTGAACTTCGCGATTGACGTTGATATTGTTTTGATAGTCGTATTCCGCTTTCGCTGTCTTGTAATTAGCTTCCGCGGCGATGAGATCTTTGCCAGCTCCGGCCCCCAGCTCAATTAACCTTTTCGTGCGTCTTAAAGTCGCTTCGGCCTCGTCCAGTTTTGCCTTTGCCTGAATCACCGACACGCGATTTTCCGCTCGCTGCACCCGTTGTAGTGCTCTCTCCGCGAGGCGCAGACGGGTTTCGGCCTCGCGCAGTTTGCCGTGCATCTCCGCAACTTCGGGACTTGAGATAATGGCAATCACTGCCCCCGCACGCACCACATCCCCTTGGCCCACGTTGACACGTTCAACGCGTCCCGAAACCAAGGCGGAAGCTTGTTGTGTTTGCTGTTGATTGGTTTCGACCGTTCCCGTGACTTTAATCAGAGCCACAGCAGGCCGCTGAGTTACTCCCTCAATCTCAATTCCGGCCGCTGCCAGAGCTTCAGGTGTGAGCATTACCTCTTTCCCTTCTTCTGGTCCATGCTCCGCTTCCTTGGCTGTCTCGGCATTCACGTTGACCGCTGTCGAACTTTCACTATCGCCTCGCAAAAAGAGCGCATAGATCGCTACGAGTGCTACAAGTGACACAAGCGCTACGATTACGATGTTCCGCGTTCTGCGAGAGGAACGCGCTTCTCTCTCAGCAGCCACCTCATAGGCTGATCGCTCACCAGAGAGCCGCTCCAATGGAGTGGGTTCAGGAGATTTGACTGGAGTTTCGTGTTTCTCTGACATGTAAATCGCTTCCTTACGATTAATTAGGTTGGGCGCCGATGGCTGCTTGAATATCCGCCAGCGCACGGTATTGTTCGGCGAGCGCTTCGGTGAACTCCCGCTGCGCATCCACTAGCCGACGTTGTTCGACCAGTAAATCAGTGATACTGAACGCGCCGATTTGATAAGCCGCTCGGATCGTTCGTATGTTCTCAGCTGATCGAGGGATAACACCCTGCTCGAAAGTCGACACCGCTGCACGCGCTGCCTCGTAACGGGCGTAGGCGCTTTGAACCTCCGAACGCACCACCGCCTCAGCAAACTCAAGCCGTCGCTCCGCTTGAGTGATCGCCGCCGTTGCTTCTGCCTTCGCTCCCTGATTGCGGTTGAAGATTGGAATGCCCACTGAGACACCGAAGGTGACTAACTTATCTCTATCGCGCAGTACGCCTACCGGCGTGTCATCGAAGACGGACCGACCTTGAGAATACGTGGTGAAAGTTGTGACATCCGGGACTCCATAGGAGCGCGCGAGTCGCAATCCAGCTTGAGCTACCTCAACATTAAGTCGAGCGAGCCTCAGATCAGGACGACTACGCAATGCAATCTCGATTGCTGATTCAAGCGACGCAGGAGGAGGTGCTAAACCTGGTGACGCGATGTTTTCACGCAAACGCACGAGTTCGTTGGCTGGTACTCCGGTGAGACTCTTTAACCTAAGAAGTGACGCTTGAAGCCGACCCTCTACTAATGATCGGCGCGAGCGCAAACGCTCGACTTCAACGCGCAACTGATTTAACTCGATTGGCGCTGTTTCACCTTCATTGACTCGCGCTTGGACAAAGCGCGTCGTTTGCAAATCAATATTGTTAAGCTCTTCTAAGGTGCCTAACTCACGGATAGATGCTAGTGCTTCCGCGTAGAGAGCTCGTACCTCGTTCGTTAGTCGTCTCTCGCGATCCGCGACTTCGGACTCAGCGGCCTCAAACTCGGCTCGTGCCAGTTCGATCCGTCGTCGCCTCTTACCACCAAGCTCGAGCGGTACTGCCACACCCACGCTGATTTCGCTTTCGCCAGCTGCGCCCGTCAACCGTCCCGTTGTCTGTTCAAAATCCAACGTAGGATTCGGCCTGAGTCCCGCTTGGCGAAGACGCGCTCGCGCTCGCTCTATGTCAAGTCTTGCGGCTGCGAGTTCTGCGTTCGACGCCAGAGCCCTGCGAACAAGATCGTTAGAGGATACGCCCTGTACAGGATCAAAATAGCGAGCGAGCATAGGTGTAAGGCTGCTAGTAGCAGGTTCAATACCCGTTGAAGTTCGGTCCTTACTCACCGCAACCAAATCTTTGCCGCTTTCTGTGGCGGACGAACTCTGTGCACTAATACCCGAGGCCGCAGCCACCAGAATGCTTAGTGACAGAGCAACAGTCGCGAACGTTCTTGTTCGTTTCCTCAAAAACCAATTCATTTGTCTTTCCTCTGCCCAACTGCCCAGCCTTGAAGCTGAACATGAATACCTAAACGTACCCTGACGAACGAGAATCAGGGCTATCGAGATCCGCAGACGCTTTCACTTCACAAGGAAAAACGAAAGCACAAGCTTTCAGAGAAAGCTTTTAAACGGACGATACGAATTAGATTTGATTAGGCAGACCTTGGGGGGTGATAAGGAGCGTGGACCGACCCCGTTGGAATGGAAACACGATTTTGCAAGCCGGATGAAATCACTAATGCTGAGGTGTCAGGGTTCACAAATAGCGGACTTGGCATTACATGCGCGCAGCAGCAGAAGCAGTCCTCATCTTTCGGTATCTCTTGATCTTGCTCAGGAAGTCCGGGCGAGGTTGTTTCCGAATTCTGCATAACGGATGTGGATGCAGCGGTCTTGGCTGAGGAACGTTGATCTGCTGCGAGCAGAACTGAACTAGCACCAAGAATACTGAGGGATCTTTCGCCGCAGAACTGCGGAAAAGCAAGCTCCACCCCGGTGTAAACGAGGAATAATAGAACAATACCGCGGAAGAGCTTTTGTTTCATCGAGACGCTGCGCCTTTTAATATAAGGACATTACGGCAATTCGCCGCTGATCCTATAACACACTTCGCGCGGCACCGTCAAAAACCTTGGTTGTTACCTTCAACGAGGAATTTGTCAGTAAGAACCAGTCAGATGGGCAATACTCTTTAAAGGCGAAACTTAATACCCGCCTGGACCAAACGAGGACTGCTCGGCAGTATGCCTCGTGAGCGATCCACGATGTAGGCTCGATCGAAGAGATTCTTCACCGTTATAAAAAATGTTGAGCGCACTGCTTCAGCTTCGTAATTAAACGTCGCATTCCACACTGTATAACTCGGGATCGCACCACGCTGGCCGTTGGCCGTTGGGTTAACCGTATTCAAATCATCCCCAAACTGCCGGCCAACGTA
Organism: Pyrinomonadaceae bacterium; assembly: GCA_036745095.1. Classification (GTDB taxonomy): domain Bacteria; phylum Acidobacteriota; class Blastocatellia; order Pyrinomonadales; family Pyrinomonadaceae; genus PSRF01. The sequence continues at coordinate 5,042 of DAIOGT010000125.1, read as the reverse complement.
GACTCCCTCTATAAAAGTATTCACACCTCTTGAGTGTGAGTGCCCCAAAATAACGTTTAGGAGTTGCTCAGGAGCGTAAGGGAGTCGATCGCCACTGACACTTACGTTGCCGAAACCGCCAACGTTGCTGAAACGCGTACCGGTAAACTTCGCCGTTGGCAAATAGGTGAAAGCAGTTCTGAGATAGAAATTGTGAGGTGAGTTGAGAATAGTACCAGTGTCGAGGCGGCCCGTGACTTCAATCCCCTGATGAAATGTTTCACCACCATTGGTGAACGCCGAACCAACCCCGCCGGCAAGACTGGCTGGAACTATTTGATTCTCATAATCCATTCGAAATAACGTCGCGTCCAGTTGAAAACCTTTGGCAGGTAAACTACGGATCCCGACTTCGTAATTCCAACTCAATTCCGAATCAAGGTCCACACTGCCGCCGGTTGCATTGTTGATAATGTCCTCGGTACGCGGAGGAGCAAACCCCCTGTGCACGCCGGCGAAAATGGTTAGCCTGCTCGCCGGATGGTAAGAGATTCCAATCCCCGGAACCACCTGTGTCAATTCGGTGCGACCAGTTACCCCTGCCCCACCGTTTGCCAAACGATTTGTGCGCTGAAATTTTATGTGTTCGACCCGAACACCAGGAGTGATGGTCCAATCCCGAAACCGGAATCGATTCTGGAGGAAAGCAGAATACGCAGCATTCTTTCGTTCGTTATCTTCGACGACAACACCGCTCCTTGCTTTTGGTGTGTCTCCATTTTGCTGCTGACGATCTTGGGTTTCAAAGTGAATGCGTCCCCCAAAGTCAGCTTCGTTATTAATGCCCAAGAATGCGAAATTCGCACGTACGCGCGTTTCTACTCCTCGCACATAATACTTACGCAGTCTGCCTTGATTACCGCAAGTGGTGTGAAGATCTGCCATACTCCTGCAATCCGGATCGCCACCAGCTAACGTGTTAAGGCGGTTCGGACGCTCCCCGGAGTTGCTCGACTGTCTCCACCAGTCGCGGTTGAAGATTGATCCATAGATATTAGTGGTCAGCGTAACCTGATTATTAGGAATGTAGGCATGTGTTATCGAACCGCCAAAACGATCTCCATCGAAGAAATCATTTCGGAAAATGCTTTGACGCGGATTGGCCCGATACTCTGCTTCCGTAAGACCAGAGTAGGTGATGTTGGACCGTTCTCCGTAGTAGTTCGCTTTGAGAATCAGCGCGTGTTTCATGCCGAACGCAGAAACCGATTTAAAGTTGAGATCGTTTAGTCCCGATCGTTGGTCCTGGCGCGCCAGCTCGCCTTGCTTGCGCGTGTAATCAATTACCAGGCCCGTACCCTTCCAAGTGCCGCCGTAGTTGATATGACCGTTGAAATAATCGCGGTTTCCACCCATGAGAGTGAGAAAACCGGAAGCGTTAACTGGAGGAGCCGGAGTGATGTAATTGACGACGCCACCAACGGTGGTTGGGCCATAAAGGATTTGTCCCGACCCTTTCACGATCTCAATACTCTCAAAACGATCAACTGGTGGGTGATAGTACGACGCGTTATCGCCGTAAGGCGCGTACGTGAGTGGTAGACCATCCTCAAGCAAGAGCACTTTTGTTGAGCGGGTTGGATTCAGCCCACGAATACCAATATTAGGACGCAGACCGAAGCCTTCTTCGTCGCGCACGTTAAGTCCTGAGACCTTGCGCAATGCTTCCGAGGAACTCAGCACGCGACTGGATTCCAGAGTCCTTTGATCGATGATGTCGACCGCTCCGGGAGTGCGTTCCACGATTTCGGCGTTTCCCAGCAGCTGCCCGGAACTCACAACTACCGTTTCCGCCATTGACGAGGGTTGGAGTGTCAGATCAATCGAACCAATTTCGCCAGACTTGAGGACGATGGCTTTCTCGGTAAGTGAAAAACCCCGGCCAATGGCCGTCAACTCGTACTCACCGGGCGTCAGCTCATCGAATCGAAACGAACCATCTGCATCGGTGACAGACGTGCGCTTCTTATTTGCACCCTTGCCACGTAGCGTCACCTGAGCTCCCATGATGGTCGCCTGATTTTGGTCCAACACCCGTCCAACTAAGGAAACTTTAGTTGATTGAGATCGTGTTGGAACCGCTGTGGCTATCAGGATCGCGATGCCTAAGAAAAGTATGTTGAAACGATGCATGAATGATTAGGCTTCCAATGCCTGTGCAGACGAGACCGATGGAGTGTTCCCAAGCGTAAAAAGTTTTGTTCTCTCCCCGAGGCTATTTAAATTGAAAATGGGTTTCAATTTCATCGACGGACTTTACGTTCTTTGGACACCTACTGTCAAGCAACGACGTCGTTCGTAGTATCGCAGCGTGTCCAGACTGACGCCGGTACGCTCTGGCAACCTGGCCAAAACTCATTAGGGGCATGTCCCAGCACCTGTTCGATGTACGGGTTGGATGGGTGATCTTTCTGTTGTCGAATCGAGGATGAGGAGGCAGTCCTTGACAGACACGAACAGGCGACGGAGCAGACTTCCGAAACGCGCAATGATTTCTTCGGGTTGGTTTGCGTTCAGTCAAATAACGCTAAGGGAAGAGGGACGCCCGCTTCGCTGTGGTGTGGTGATGAATATAGGCCTGCGCGCCGTCGGCAAGGATGAGGTGCCTCAACTTTTCCCTTCGGACATTCCTTACTGATCGTCACGCCTACAATAGTTCCATAATCCACCAGTTCGTCGACGCGTACACGCTTAGTTGCTGATTCCTTGACTCTGGAGCGTGCTCTAGGGTCTATACTTGCGCTGAGGTTTACTCCATGGATCGGACGGCATTTCGCATCGGCGAGGTCGCAAGCAGCGCGGGAGTAAGCGTTGACACCGTTCGCTACTACGAGCGGCTAAAGCTTTTGCCCCGCGCCAGTCGTTCTTCGGGTAACTTCCGTCTTTTTGCGCCGGAGTCAATCGAGCGCGTCCGATTTATCAAGCAAGCTCAGGAGTTGGGCCTTACGCTTGAGGAGATCAAAGGGCTTCTTGCTACAGGTGGCGCTGACGAATGCCGGAAGGTGCGCGATCTATTAAGTGAGAAGATCGAAGAACTCGATACGAAGATGCGAGCGATGAAAGAGTTTCAACGCACCCTCGCGCGACACCACGCAGCCTGCGAGCGTGAGCTTGAAGCGCATGGCAACTCGGCATGTTGTCCGGTAGTGACTGTAAGCCGGAAAGCAAAGTCGTAGCGGTGGATTCAGTTAATGAGTAATCCCGAGCTTACCAAGAGTCGCACAGGTTCGAAGAGCACGGTCGCTGCTAGTTTGGCAGCGCTTGGTAGTGTAGCTCTGGCGTCGAGTTGTTGCTTACCGCTGTTCCCATTTCTCGTAGCTGCCGGCGCTGCCGGGAGTTCCGCCTTCTTCGTTACGATTCGCCCGTTTCTAATTGCAGCGTCTGTGTTACTGATCGCATTTGGCTTCTATCAAAGATGGCGAGCCAAAAAATGCCAGTGCAAACCGAGCCTGCTTAGCGCGGTCCTCTTGTGGTTCTCAACCGTTGTGGTGCTGGTATTCAGTTTGTTTCCACAAGCAATAGCTAACCTACTCGCTGATCTGTTGGCAGGATGAAATGAAACGCAAAGGCATCATTATCGGCTCTGTCCTGGCGGTAATACTCCTCGTACTGTTCTACTATTTCTATTTAGGAAGTACCGTTCCCACCGGGCAACAGCCTCTCGTCTATCTGAACAGCACAAATGTTACTTCGCTAAAGGACGCGTTCAATAGTTCTGCAAACTCCGTTCGCGTCATCGTTATGCTCTCTCCTACTTGAACCATCTGTTTGCAGGGGGCCTCTGCATTCCAAAAACTTTTAGATGAGCAGCGCGATCAAAGTATAAGAGTGTTTGTAATTTGGGAGCCGGTATTGCCGACTGATCTGGCGTCGCCATCGACGAGAACGCTGGCGCGAATTTCTGATGCTAGAGCTAATCAATATTGGGATAAGGAGCGGTTGATTTCTCGGGCGCTCGGTGAGACTGACGCCAACTCGATCGTGTGGGATTACGTAGCGGTGTATCAGCCGGGAAAACTGTGGGACCAAGCTCCGCCTGAGCCTGTCTATTCAAGTGTTCCAGTCGTCGAGGTAATTGACGGAGCAAGAGAGGCTATTCAGAAGGTGTTACAAGAGAGTAAGAAATAAGAAGTGAGGTAATGATTAGGATGAATTGTGTAGTAGCGGAATCGAGCGGTTCACACAACTGTATGACGGAACGATCTGATCGTACTGGCGAAGTCGAATCGGGATCGTTAAATCCCGCCTGTGAAAAGTGTTTAAGTCAAGGAAGGCCCGTCTCACGTAAGACTGTCATGCTGATGCTAAAGCCTGATTTACTGGACCACGCTAATACGGGAACCTATAGCTTCTGTTCAAGTCGTGATTGTCCGGTTGTGTACTTCGACAATCATGGTAGGCGTTGCTTCACCGTTGACGATCTGCGCACAAAGGTTGGCCTCAAAGCGAACGAAGATCCGATTCACTTGTGCTACTGCTTCGGGTTCGATGAAAGCCACATGCGGGAAGAGATTTCGCAAACGGGTGAAACTACGATTCCCGAAACAATTTCAAGACTCATTCGAGAGGGTTTATGTGCGTGTGATGCCCGGAATCCCTCCGGTATGTGTTGCTTGGGTGAAGTAAACAAGACCGCGAAAGTTCTAAGGTTGCAACTTTCCAGGACACAAAGCTCGGCTTAGGACGTTCTTCCGACCGTCTCTTGTTCATCGTCGCGGGTAAGTGCTCGTTAGAATTCTGCTTGACTCTTGAGTCCGCACAAGATCGTAGATTGAAAGTACATCTGCGCGGCCAAGCATGCTGTAGTTGGTGAAGTCAACAGAATTCTAGGGAGATTAATCATGAAACAGAAAACGAGAGTTCGAGTGATCGCTATAACAGTTTTAGGAGTTCTAGGCACAGTGTTCATAACTGCATTAGCGCGGCGCGAAACTCCTCAAGCGGCAACGATAACAGACTTGAATAGCACTGAACCGTTGAAGCGCAGACTTCAGCAGGATGCG
>DAIOGT010000124.1:0-13946 GCA_036745095.1 Pyrinomonadaceae bacterium | reverse complement strand
AAAGAAGGCTGGGACAACATCGACATCTTTGGCTGGCTCGGCTACCCAATGCAGATCAAGATCGACTTTCTGTGTCGCGACTCGATCCTCGCGGCGCCGATTGTTCTCGACCTGGCGCTGTTTCTCGACCTCGCTCAACGCGCGGGATTGAAAGGCGTGCAGGAGTGGCTGTCGTTCTACTTCAAGTCTCCGCAAACCGCCCCGGGGTTGTATCCCGAGCACGATATTTTTATTCAGTTGATGAAACTGAAGAACACTTTGAGGCACTTGCGCGGGGAAGATCTCATTACTCACCTCGGGCTCGAGTACTACGATTAGGGTTCGTATCAATCGGTGTATGCACGGCTTAAAAGGTGCAATTAATTGTCAGTCCGCCATAAAAGTGGTGACATTTTTTGCGGACTTGTATATATAGCAACGGTTCGTGTGACCGTTTCGAGGCGCTGAAACTTGTTTTTGGCGAACCTTAACCTCTTTTGAATGCATCAATTTCATGTACGGATCGTTCCTTGCTAGCAATGCAGTGGGCCACCGGCCCTGAAGGAGCGAGCCGATGTTAACCGAGCGTGAAGTGACAACGAGAGATATGAACAACACAGGTACAGTTTTCCTTGATCCTGATCAAAAGAGCCCGCGTGCGCAGGATTTTGAGGAGCGTTTGACGGCGCGAATCGTAGGTCAGGAGCGCGCAGTTAGACGTATGAGTGGCCTGTATCAGATTTTTTTGGCAGGCATGAATCCCCCAAACCGGCCCATCGGCACCATGTTGTTTTTGGGACCGACAGGCTCCGGCAAAACTCGTGTGATCGAAGCTGCCGCCGAAGTGCTTTACGGTGATTCGAACGCCATCGTGAAGATCGACTGCGCCGAGTTTCAGCACTCGCATGAAATTGCCAAGCTCATTGGCTCGCCTCCGGGATACCTCGGGCATCGTGAAACTTCGCCGATGCTTACGCAGGAAAATCTCGATCGGATGCACACCGACGATATGAAAGTGTCGCTTGTGTTGTTTGACGAGATCGAGAAGGCTTCTGACAGTCTGTGGCAGTTGTTGCTTGGTATTCTCGACAAAGCGACCCTGACCCTGGGCGATAATCGTCGCGTCGACTTTTCGAAGTCGATGGTGATCATGACTTCAAACCTCGGCGCCCGCGAGATGTCTGAGTTGATTTCCGGTGGTATCGGTTTCGCTCCGGGCAAGGGTACAAAAACTCCGAACGACACGGAAGTGGATCAGAAGATCTATCGCACCGCTGTCGAAGCTGCACGACGCAAGTTCTCGCCGGAATTCATGAACCGCATCGACAAGGTCGTGGTGTTTCGTTCGTTGAAGGAACATCACCTGCGGCAGATTCTCGACCTCGAGTTGCAGGCAGTTCAGGATCGCATCATGCAGTCAGCCGGAACCAAGTTTGTTTTTCAGTGTTCCGAAACAGCGAAAGACATGCTGATGAAGGAAGGGCTGGATTACAAGTACGGCGCACGTCACTTGAAGAGAGCGGTTGAGAGATTTCTCGTGTACCCACTTTCGAACCTCGTGGCTACGGGCCAGATCGGTTTGGGAGATCTCGTTCACGTGGATGTCGATGGTATTCGCAACCGTCTCATCTTCTCGAAGAGCTCTGGTGGAGCGTTGATTCACGAGATGGCGCAGAACTCGACCGAGGCGGAAGTTTCGAGTGAATCGTTGTCGGGTGGTGTTGGTTTGCCGATCCCGGCGGCGTCAAAGGCGGCCAAGAAGGGTCACGGCCGCGGTGAAAAAGTAGAGAATTAACCGGCGTTCATCCGCGGCTTAATCTCTTCAGCGCTTCGGCTGCGATTTCCGCGAGGTATGGATCTGCTGCCGTAGATACAGCTCGCAAAGCGGGCACAGCAGTTTGATCGCCAATCAGTCCCAGAGATCTAGCAGACTCCCGTCGCACGTCGGACGGGAGTTTTTCATTGCTCAAAGTTGAGATGAGTGCGGCAGTGCCGGCGCGACTTCTGATCTCGCCGAGCGCTGCGGCCGCCGCTCGAAGCACAAAGACGTTTGGCTCTCGCTTTTGTTTCTTCTTCCCTCGTGCCGACAACTCCGGCGCGAGCGTTCCCACTAAGGCAACGACAGCCGCTTCATCCGCGATCTGGCCCAACGCGACGGCCGCCGCAGCTCGCACGCCATCTTCCTTATCAGTCAACAACCGCTCGCTCAATGCTGACGTCGCACTCCTGCTACGAGTCAGGCCGAGGGCGTAAGCTGCTTCGCGACGAACAAATTCGTCTTTATCGTTGAGTAACGGAAGTAGAGACGAAACGCTCTCCTCAGCACCGATTGAAAGAATGGATTTTGCTGCCGTTGCTCGAACGATGGACGACGCGTCGGTGAGTGCCGGAAGGGCGGCTCGCGATGCATCGGGCAGACGCATCGCGCCGAGTCGCATCACGGCGTCACGACGTTCGTCTGTGTCTGAAGAGCTCAGACGCTGGCGCTGTTTTTCGATCTCGATTTGAGTGGGAGTGAGGTTGCGCGTCTCTTGAGCAAGCGCCGCAGGTGAAAAGAGCCACAAAGAGGCACAAAAAGCACAAATGAGTTTAAGCTTCGCGCCTGCCCTAGTCATTTGTGCCTTTTGTGCTTCTCACGGCCTCATTAAATATACGCGCCGCCTTTTGTCGCTGCCCGCTTCTCAGCTTTGCGTCGAGCTGCTTCCCATTCGAACGCCTGGCGCGCCCGGCGGTTCTCCCAGGCATCGGCAAGGGCCATAACGACCTCGTCGTCGAGACCGAGCGACGCTGTCCTTGATCGTCGCGCGGATTCCATCGAAGAGATGTAATCCAAAACTTCCCCTACTTCGGATTCACTAAGTGCTTCGAGTTTCGAAGCAAGAAACTGGCGTTGATTCGTGGTGTTGGCCATTTTCGTGCTCCTTTTTTGTCGTGTAGTTTAGGGGCGGGACAACACTATACACGAATTTAGACCCGATTTACATGGTTTACGGGATTTACCGTGTTAGTCGATTCGTGATGCGAGGCCGTGTACCGAATCAACAATCAACACCGCGATCGGCGGGTAGAAGATCAGATCGAGGATCATGCTTGATTGCACTGACACGACACGATGGCGAAACAGGAGGGTCAGGTCGTTGAAGAAGTCCTGAGTGTGCCAGCCGATGTACAAACCAATCCCTACGCTGAGCGCGTATCCAACGAGCAGAAACGTGTACGCTGAGAAGCGTGTAAATGGTTGTTCCGGCGCTTCACCCTGACTGATGATCGAAGCCTGAATCGGATTCGGCTTGTAGGTATAGTGCGCGAGGTATTCGCGCAGCCGGTTCGCAAGGTGCCAGACGCCGATCACAAACAGCGTCACCACGATGACGCGACCCATCGTGGAAAAAACATGCCACAACTGCGGCTTCATCATCGCTAAAAAGAACGTCGACAGGAACAGCGAGACTGTAGTGAACACCGCCCGTTGTCGTTCCCGGTTCTCCATGCGATCGCGCTCAAGGACTTCGTCAACCAAACGATCCCACTTCGCCTGCACCGCGAGGTTGCGGGCGCGCTTAGCGTGGGGATTGTTGGAATGGAGAATCGAGTAGCCCGCATTCTTCTGCGCCTTCAGTTGCTCGTCGTAGTAAACCCGCTCGTTTGGATCCATGAGCGTGTGATAGGCCTTTGAGAGCAGGGCAAACTGGCGGCCCGCTTCGGAGTTTGGATTCAGATCGGGGTGACTTTTTAGCGCAAGTTTCCGGTAGGCCGATTTGATTTCGGTCTGAGACGCATTCGGCTTGACGCCCAAAATTCTGTAGTAGTCGATCACTGTGCTTATCTGAACTCCGAAAGCCAGCGATGGATGCCAGGGCTGCCTGAGGACACCGCGTCACTCGCCCAAAAAGTATACCACCGTGTGCAAGTAGTTACGGCCTGTTCAATGTTTACTGAGATGTCGAATTCGGCGTTGGGGGGTGCCAAAGGGGAGCCGGGGAAATACCTCGAGCGGCATTCGAGGGGGCGAGGACGTTAAATAAGGCGACTCGCACCCTTTGGCTAGTTGCGCGTTCTATCTACAACCCGCATGCCATGTCCCCTGTTTTCAAAAACCTCAGCAAATGCGACTAGTCGTGTGTGTGGTTGACGAAAAGTGTCAACTGTCGAGGACACCGACTGTCTACGAGTAACGACACCCGTTCAGAATTCAGCGGTTCAGGCCTTTAGGCTGCGGCGGAAAACCACAAGCTAAAGCTTGAACTCTGAACGCCGTTATCTTCGACTCGCGCGGTCAACAATACGCAGCAGAGTTCTAACAGCGATCCCGGTCGGCCCCTTCGAACGGTATGGTTTGGCCTCGTCACTCCACGCTGTCCCGGCGATATCGAGATGCGCCCACGCAATCCCGTCCGCAAATTCTTTTAGAAACGCAGCGGCCGTGATTGTTCCCGCTTTCCGCCCGCCGACGTTCTTGATGTCAGCAATGTCCGACTTGATCTGTTTTGAGTATTCCTTGTCCAGCGGTAACTGCCAGAACTTCTCTCCCACTTCCCTTCCGGCCGAGATGATCTCGTCAATCAACCCCTGATCGGTCCCGAGCACTGCCGCATTTACATCGCCAAGTGCGATCGACACCGCTCCGGTCAGCGTCGCCATGTCGATAACTTTCGTCGCTCCGAGTTTCTTCGCATAGGCGATCGCGTCAGCAAGGATCAGCCGTCCTTCGGCATCGGTATTAATCACCTCGATAGTCTTGCCCGTCATCGCTCTGACAACGTCTCCCGGCTTCGTCGCTTTACCGGACGGCAAGTTTTCAGTACACGGCGCCACACCCAAAATCGGAATCGGTGGTTTCAACTGCGCGATCGCACGCATGGCGCCCATCACAGTCGCGCCGCCCGTCATGTCGTATTTCATCAACTCCATGTTCTCGCCAGGCTTGAGCGAGATGCCGCCCGAATCGAACGTCACTCCTTTGCCGACAAAGGCGAGCAACTCTTTGGTGTCTGAGGGAGGCGTTGCGGGCGTGTATTTCAGAACGATCAGTTTGGCAGGCTGGTCGGAACCGTGCGTGACACTCAACAACGATCCCATGCCTTCCTGTTCCATTTGTTCTTCGTCGAGAATGTCGACAGTTAAACCAAACTGGTTCGCGATCTCGCGAGCTTTCTCGGCCATGTCGGTCGGCGTCATGTAGGCGCCCGGCTCGTTGGCCATATCGCGAGTGAAGTTCACCGCTTCTCCGACGATCCTTCCGACGTTGACTCCGCGTTGCAACGCATCTTCTTCCGCGTCTTCGATCGTCACGACCAAACGGTCGACCGTCTTTTCTTCTTTTTCGACAGTTCGATATTTATCAGGATCAAAGAGTGCGATATATGCGCCCTCGACCGCGGTCGCCGCTATTTCGGCCGGATCCCCGGAAGCTCGTGGAAGCACGGCGATCGACTTTGCCTTCTTGCTGCGCAACGACCGAACGGCAGTTCCGGACATCTGCGAAATCTGTCCGCTCTTATAGTCGCTCTCATCACCAACACCAACGAGAAGCAGGCGACGCGCTTTCAACCTGTTGTTTCCAACGAGATGGAAGTAAGCGGTTTCGCCTTCTTTACCCGTAAACTCGTCGGCATCGAGTGCTGAACGCACCATTCCGCCGGAAAGCTCATCAAGGTTCTTCAAAAAACCTTCATCGGCTTTCTCGTTTTTAAAAACGGCGACTGCTAAAGCTTGCACATCAAGCTGGTCAATCGGCCCCCTGCTGGCTTCAACTTGCATGGTGAGTAGGTTCTCCTGGGATTGGAAATTAGTGACGCAGTTTAGAGTTCACGCTTTAGCTTGTGTTTCCCAAACCGCAGCCTAAAGGCTGAACTCTGAACTTGAGACTCGTTAACGATTACGTTCTTTCAACTGGGCTTGTGTTTCTCTTTCGACTGTTCGCTTAAGCTCGGCCTCTCTTTTGTCGTACATCTTCTTACCGCGCGCAATTCCGACCTCGATTTTTATCCGGCCGTTTTTTAAGTAGAGCTGCGTAGGAACGAGAGTCATTCCTTGTTTGGCTGTGGCTTCGTCCAGTCGGGATATTTCACGTTTGTGCAGCAGCAGCTTGCGAGTCCGCATTGGTTCGTGGTTCTCGCGGTTGCCGTGAGAATACGGCGAAATGTGTGCATTAAACAACCACGCCTCGCCCTCGCGCACTGAAACATACGCTTCTTTCAGTTGCACGCGACCATCCATGGCACTCTTTACTTCAGTGCCTGTCAATACGAGACCAGCTTCGTATTTATCCGAAATATGGTAATTGTGAAAGGCCGCGCGATTGGCTGCCAACACTTTTGTTTTTTTATCCTGTGACATCGAGGTTCCGGGAGCGATAGCGACCGGGTAATTTCGATAACAAGTTTTCTCAAGCACACCCGGTCACTACCGCTCCGGTACTGACCTCGATACCTTACTTCGCTAACTTATTGTCCGACGTTTTTCAAATCAAGCACGTCATGCCGCGTGATGATCCCGACGATGCGCCCGTACTCCTCAACCAACACCGCCGGACTCGTCTGTAAACGTCGCGCGACCTCGGATGAACTCGCATCCACATCGACTGTGGGAAAACTCGCTTCCATCACTTCACTCACACGAGAATTCAGCAAGTCTCTGTTGCGGACGACTTTCGCCAGCACCCGGTTCTCGCGTAGCGAACCCACTGCACGTCCCTCTTCCAAAACGGGAATCTGAGTAACACCGAGATCGTCCATCTTCTCGAGTGCTTCGGCGACGGTGTTGGCCGGAGTCACGCTTACGAGAGTCTTCGGCGCCTGCGGTTTTTTGGTGCCAGTGATTAGACCAGCAGTGATCTTCTGTGGTTCCAGCAAGCGCTTCTCTTTGAGCCACTCGTCGGAATGATGCTTCGTCAGGTAATGCTCGCCCGTGTCGCAAACAATGAAAACGACGACCGCATTCTCATCCAGATTGCTCGCCACACGCAGGGCCGCAGCCAGATTTGTGCCCGTCGATCCGCCGCAAAAAATTCCTTCCATTCGCCCGAGCATCCGCGACATGTCGAACGATTCACGATCCGTGACGTTGATCACTTCATCGACGTACTTTATGTGCACATTCGCAGGAACGATTTCCTGGCCGATCCCTTCGACGAGGTACGGTGTCGCCTCAACGATCTTTCCCGTCTCTTTATAAGTTTTGAAAATCGAGCCGTAAGGATCCGCGCCGATGATTTGTATGCTCGGGTTCTTCTCTTTTAGATAGCGCCCCGTACCCGAAATCGTGCCCCCGGTTCCCAGTCCCGCTACAAAATGTGTGATCTTGCCCTCAGTCTGTCGCCAGACCTCAGGCCCGGTAGTTCGATAATGCGCTTCGGGGTTCGCGGGATTTGAATATTGATCGGGATAGAACGAGTTTGGAGTTTCCGATGCGATTCGCTTAGCTGTGGAAACGTAATGATCGGGAGTGCCAGGCTTCGCGGAAACTGGAGTTATGACAACATCAGCGCCCAGCGCCTTTAAGTAGCGTGACTTCTCGACTGAAGCCTTGTCAGTCATGACGAAAATGCACTTATAACCTTTTACTGCCGCAGCAATCGCCAAACCTATGCCGGTGTTTCCCGACGTAGCCTCGATAACCGTGCCGCCCGGTTTCAGGCTTCCGTCACGTTCAGCGGCTTCAATCATGGCGACACCGATTCGGTCTTTGACTGAGAATCCCGGATTGAGGTTCTCCATTTTCGCGTAAACCTGGGCTTTGACGTTTCGCGCCAGCCGGTTCAGCTTCACGAGGGGCGTATTTCCGATCAAACCGAGAATGTTTTCCTGGAATTCCATCCGAGACTCCGACAAGGTAATAGTGCGGACCTATCTATATAACAGAAAGCCACAAAGACGCACAAAAGGCACAAAGGTTTAACTCAGACTCTTGTGCTTTTTGCGCGTCTTTGTGGCTTTTAAAATGTTAGGACCCGGACGTGCTCTCCCCTTCACATCCGGGCCCTGACAAGGCCACTCATCTTGCAATGCGTGACCGAACCGTTTCGACAGGCTTAGTAGCGACGGCTGCGCCTGTCTTTATCTCGAAGCTTGTAGGTGTAGAGCGCTGCTCCACCGCCACCTATCAAGGCGCCAATCACTGCGCCCTTCTTACCACCAACCGCTGCGCCTACTGCCGCGCCCGCGCCTGCTCCGATACCAGTGGTAAGCTTGTCGCGATGCCGATCCCAGAATGATCTGTCTCGATCCCAGCTATTGCGACGTCTGCTGGTAACTCTGTCTCCATACCGATAATCACTTACGCGTTGCTCGTATCGTCTCGAACCGTCGTACCTCCGATATCGTGTTTGAGCCGACACTGGAAGCGACGCGAACGTCAAAACCAACAAACAGAAGATTGCGACTAACCCCTTTTTCATTACTGCTTACCCCTTTATCAACTCCGTCTGTTTCCGACGCCGTCCTTTTGGCAAGGTGTGTGCCAATGTCTGACTCCAGCAATAACGCCGATTTTTTGCAGTTTTCTCGAAACTCACGATAAAGTTGCTCGCCAAAGCGTTAACCATTCCGTGCGGATTAGGTGAGGTGGTTTACCTTTTGGGGTAATGTGCCCGGTGAACTTCCCATTAGATCAACAATGAAAGTACTTGTTCTCAACAACCACCAGATTCGAGAGCTGCTGCCGATGACTGACTGCATCGACTTAATGGCTGATGCGCTGTCAGCGCTCGCGCGCGGTGAAGTGTTCCAACCGTTGCGCACGATTGTTCGTCCACCTGAAGCACGCGGACTGCTCGGGTTGATGCCGGCTTTTCGTGCCGGCGAACACGGCGCCTTCGGACTGAAAGCAATCTGCGTCTTTCCGGAGAACCCAACAAAGGGCAAGGATGCTCATCAGGGTGCAGTGATGTTGTTTAGTCGTGAAACAGGCGAACTGCTCGCGCTGATGAATGCGTCGGAGATCACGGCAATTCGGACTGCTGCGGTTTCCGCTGTCGCGACGCGCCTGCTCGCTCGCAAAGACGCGACCGAACTGGGAATTATCGGCGCGGGTGTGCAGGCGCGAACACATCTCACGTCGCTCGCGGCAGTGCGTCAGATTAGTCGTGCACGAGTTGCGGCGCGTAACATCCAACATGCAGAGCAACTCGCGCGCGAGATGCAACCGAAGTTTTCGTTCCCGATCGAGCCCGTGCAAACGAATGAACATGCCGTACGTAGCGCGGATTTGATCGTGACGGCGACTTCGTCACTCGAGCCCGTTATTAATAAAGATTGGGTTTCTCCGGGCGCTCACATAAATGCGATCGGGACACATTCACCCAACTCGCGAGAGATCGATAGTGCCACGATGGCTGTGTCGAGGATCTTCGTAGACCGGCGCGAATCGGCGTTGAATGAGTCTGGTGATTATTTGCTGGCGGCGAAGGAAGGTCTTGTAAGTCCCGAAAGTATTGCTGGAGAGATCGGCGAACTTCTGATTGGCGGAAAGTCGGGCCGCACTTCCGCGACCGAGATCACGCTCTTCAAATCGCTCGGACTCGCAATCGAGGACGTGGTTAGTGCCGATTACGTCTATCGAAAAGCCCTATCTCAAGACACTGGAACGTGGGCGGATTTCTAGATAAGACGATCGCCTGTGACTGAGACCGAGTCCTGTCGAAAGTGACAACCACGACTCTGCCGGTTGTGCTGTGCAGCATGAGCGACAATCAACGCCACTTCAACCGCATTGCGCAACCCGATCAACCCGTCGGAAAGTTTTGTCGTCCGGTAAAACGTCTCGATCTCATTCCATAAGTGTCGCAACTCTCGAATCGCACGTGACAACCGATCGCCGGTGCGCACGAGCCCGACGTAGTGCCACATAATATTTTGAATCGTCTGCATGTCGCCCTGGATCAACGCTGGATCCGGTTCGGCACTCAAACCACTCTCATCCCAGCGCGGAATGTCCTCGAGTGACGGCATGTGACGACGCCGTTCACTCAACACTCTCTCAACCTCCAACGCCGCGCGATTTCCCCAGACCAGACCCTCGAGAAGCGAAGTCGAAGCGAGACGGTTCGCGCCGTGCACGCCCGTGCAACTGATCTCGCCGACCGCATACAAGTTTTGAATGGTCGAACGCGCCCACTCATCTACCAGCACACCGCCACAAAAATAATGCGCCGCAGGCACGACGGGCACAGGCTCGGACGAGATGTCGAGGCCCACCCTCAGACACTGGTCATAGATAAACGGAAAGCGTTCGCGAATCTTTTCTGCCGGCATGTGTGAAGCAATGTCGAGCAGCACGTAAGAATACCCTCGGGTTTCCATCTCGTGATGAATCGCGCGCGCAACCACGTCGCGCGGCGCGAGATCTTTCCACTCCGGCGCATAGCGATCCATGAACGGCCGAAGCTCGGGCGTCAACAACACACCACCTTCACCACGAACAGCTTCGCTAATCAGCAACCCTTCCGCGCCCGGCGCCGCGAGTGCCGTCGGATGAAACTGAACGTACTCGGCGTTTGCGATTCGCGCCCCAGCGCGATGTGCCATCGCGAGGCCGTCACCGCGGGCGCCTAACGGATTCGTCGTGTTTCGGTAGATCCTTCCCAGTCCGCCCGTCGCGAGAATGGTCGCACTCGCGAGGTAGCGATGCACGGTCTTTTCAGTGCGATCGAAGACATAACAACCGTGACAGGAGATTTCGTTGTAATTGTCCAACGGATTGCGCGAATGATGTGGGAAAGTGATGAGATCGACTGCGGTCGCGTCTGACTTGATCTTGATGTTTGGATAGGTTTTCAGTGCCGCGACCAGGCCAATCATGATCGCACGGCCTGTCGCGTCGCCGACGTGCAGGATCCGGCGTCGTGAGTGAGCGGCTTCCTGGCCCCAAACAGGCGCGCCTTCTTCAGTGTGATCGAACACGACGTTAGCGGTGCGCTCGAGTACGTCGTTCAATAGTTGCGGCCCTTCGTCAGCAAGGATGCGTGCGGCTTTTGGTGAAGTCACGCCTGCGCCAGCGGCGACGATGTCCTCGAACAGCAGGTCGGCAGAATCGTCTGGACCGCGGCCGATGATGCCGCCTTGAGCGTAGCGTGTGTTTGATTCGTGAACGTCGGAAGCGCGGGTGATGACGGTGATTTGGCGTTCGGAATTTCGAGCGAGACGTAAAGCAGCAGTCGCACCGGCAATTCCGCAACCGATGATCAGGACTTCAGCGTTGGCCATTTAGTTTTTTAATCTTCTTTTCCGATTTCGAGCATTCGCTGGACCGAACGAAGCGCCCGTTTGCGAATGTCCTCGTCGATGAAGATTTCAAACTGCTCTTTTTGCAACGACGCCAGCGTATCCTCAAGCGTGATCTGGTTCATGTGCGGACACCGCACACTGCACAGACGCAACATGTCCTTCTCAGGATTCGCGGCGGCAATGTTGTCGCCCATCGAACATTCCGTCAGCAACAGATAACGCGGCGCATTGGTTTTCTCGACGTAACGAATCATCGCCGTCGTGCTGCCGGAGTAATCCGAAGCAGCAACCACTTCCGGACTGCACTCCGGATGGGCCAGTATCACCACATCAGGAAACTGCTTACGCACGCTCTGAATGTCTTCAACACTAAACTTCTCATGCACTTCGCAGCGACCGGGCCAGCCGATCATCTCGTACTCGAGCTCGTTCGGAAAAAGCATGCGCGGCTCGCGCGTCGGAAAGATGATTTTCATGCCGGTCTCGCGCGCGACATTGCCCGCGAGGTATTCGTCAGGAATGAAGATCACCTTGTCGGTTTTCAGCGACTTGACGACGGCAACCGCATTCGACGACGTGCAGCAAATGTCAGACTCGGCTTTCACGTCAGCGTACGTGTTGATGTAAGTCACGACCGGAACGCCGGGAAACCTCCGTTTCAACTCGCGCACATCTTCGGCAGTGATGCTTGCCGCAAGCGAACATCCGGCCTTCTCGGAAGGAATGAGCACCTTCTTCGTCGGATTCAGAATCTTTGCGGTCTCGGCCATAAACTTCACGCCGCAAAACACGATGATGTCTTTGTCGGTCTCCGCCGCCTTTCGACTGAGCTCGAGCGAGTCGCCAACGAAATCCGGGATCGAGTGAAAGAGCGCCGGCTCCATGTAGTTGTGACCGAGTATCACCGCATTCTTCTCAACTTTGAGACGGTTGATTTCCGCCGCGAGCTCGGCTTTGAGACGCAGCTCAAAATCCGGCACCGTGTCGGCCAGCAGCCGGCTCAGCTTCTCGTAGATCGCTTCAGTTGTTGTGTCAGTCGTAATCATCATTTCAAGAAACGAATTCAAGACTTACATCAAACACTGCCGGCGAATGCGTCAAAGCGCCGACGGAAATATAGTCAACGCCAGTCTCCGCCACTTCGAGCACATTATCGAGTGTAACGTTGCCAGACGCCTCGAGTTTGGCCCTTCCGTCACAGATCGCGACCGCTTCGCGCATCGTCGCAGGCGACATGTTGTCGAGCAGGATTCGCTCAACTCCGAGCGATAGCGCCTCTCGAACATCGTCCAGCGTGCGCGTTTCGACTTCGATTTCGAGTTTAGTTTCGGACGCGCGCACACGCTCGACAGCTTTCGTAATCGAGCCCGCGAAGTCGATGTGATTGTCCTTAATTAAGACCATGTCGAAAAGGCCGGTGCGGTGGTTCTGCCCGCCACCGAGACGGACGGCGAGTTTATCTGTCGTGCGCAGCCCGGGCGCGGTTTTGCGTGTATCGAGGACAACTGCTTTCGTGCTTGCGATTGCATCGACGAACTTTCGCGTGAGCGTGGCGATTCCCGACATTCGTCCCAGGAAATTCAAAGCAATGCGCTCGCCGGTGAGAAGTGTGCGGGCTGAGCCTTCGACATCCGCCAGCACGTTGCGGCGCGAGATTCTTGAGCCATCTTCGGCCTTTGCGACGAAAGCGATGTCTTGATTGAGGGTCAGAAAGACATGCTTTGCTACGTCTAGTCCGGCGACCACTCCGTCCTGCTTGGCGACAATTTGGCCGCGCAGAGTGGCGTCAGCGGGCACAATCGTGTTTGTCGTGACATCGCCTGTGCCGATGTCCTCCTGAAGCGCGCGTTGTATGTACTCGGAAATCAAAGTGTATCTTGCAACATCAGTAGCTTTTCAAGCAAACGCGGATTTTTAAGGACTTCCTTGGTTAACACGGATCAGCAGGTCGCGACCGTTCTGGGCCTCGTTTCCGGAGAAATCTGCAGCAATGATTCGCAGCACGTAATCACCTTTTGGCAACTGTGTCGTGTCCCAAACTCCACGCGCGAATCGCCCATCAAGCACCGTGTTTGTTAGCTCGTAAAGGAACCGGGTTGTTTTGCTGCCATAAACCGTGATGCCACTCTCATCCGCATACGCGACCTTCGTCGCTTCCCGATCCCACGGCAAACGGTTGAACAGAAGATTGATACGTGGCTGATCGAATCCCGGCGCCGGCGTTCCTTCGGATTTGAGAATCTGGTAACCGAGTTTGTACAACCCCAACCGCCGCCGATCGGGATTCAGGTTTGTCCGATCAAACGCATCGACGACGATTCGCACTGGCCCAGTCACGAGCAAACGTCCGTCCTGCTTCTCCTGCAACCGCACGCCGTTCGCGTCAAACAGTTGGATACCATCCTTTTCGATCGTCGGTGGAATATCGTCTTTGAACCCAACCGGCGTGAGAGAAAGCGGATTGATCTCGCCGCCCGGTGGACCAACGTTCAGATGAACGTGATACATCTTGTTGATGGTTCCAATCGCATCGCCGGGATTGAAACGTGTGCCACGCTTGATTCGCACTCGCGCCAGTTTTCCTTCTGCGTCGTTCACGGCAATAAAGCGTGGGTCACCAAACATCTTCCCGTCCTTATCGCGTCCTACATGCATGTGAATGTAAGAGATGGCCCCAACACGAAAACCCTCATTGAGCGAATCTAGGCCCCAATTCGGGAGCGGAGTCATCACCTTCTCCGA
>DAIOGT010000123.1:0-13951 GCA_036745095.1 Pyrinomonadaceae bacterium | reverse complement strand
TGATCGATTTTGTGCTTTTGTGCCTTTTTGTGGCTAAAAAATAAATGATTCCAGAAATAGGCCAGTTCGCATTAATCATTGCCCTTCTGCTCGCGCTTATCCAGGCCACGTTTCCACTGATTGGAGCGTCGCGTGGCAACAGCACATGGATCGCCCTCGCCGCACCCGCAGGACAGGCGCAGTTTATCTTCGTCACGATCGCTTTCTGCTGTCTCGGCTACTTGTTTATCACAAACGATTTTTCAGTCCTGAACGTCGCGACGAATTCCAACTCACAACTGCCGTTGCATTACCGTCTCGCAGCCACGTGGGGATCGCACGAAGGTTCACTGTTGCTCTGGACGTTTATGCTCGCGCTCTGGACTGTCGCCGTTTCGCTCTTCAGCCGGCACTTGCCGGAAGAGATGGTTGCGCGCGTGCTGAGCGTGATGGGGATCGTGAGCATCGGCTTCCTGTTGTTCATGCTGCTCACGTCAAACCCGTTCACGCGCTTGTCGCCTGTGCCCGTTGACGGTCGCGATCTGAATCCACTGCTTCAGGATCCGGCGATGGTGGCGCACCCGCCGATGCTTTACATGGGTTACGTCGGCTTCTCGGTCGCTTTCGCTTTCGCGATTGCAGCACTAATTGGCGGCAGGCTTGATGCAACGTGGGCGCGCTGGTCGCGACCATGGACCACAGTGGCATGGATATTTCTCACTTGCGGCATCGCGCTTGGAAGTTACTGGGCTTACTACGAGCTCGGCTGGGGCGGTTGGTGGTTTTGGGATCCGGTTGAGAACGCGTCGTTCATGCCGTGGCTCGTAGGAACCGCGCTGATCCATTCGCTCGCGGTCACTGAAAAACGCGGCGGGTTCAAGAGCTGGACAGTGCTGCTCGCAATCTCGGCTTTTTCGTTGAGTTTGGTCGGAACGTTTCTCGTTCGCTCAGGCGTGCTGACCTCGGTTCACGCGTTTGCGACGGATCCGAAGCGTGGCGTTTTCATTTTAGCGTTTCTCCTTTTCGTAATCGGCGGTTCCCTGCTGCTTTACGCGGTGCGCGCGAAAGAAGTCGGAGTCGGCGGCAAGTTTGATGTTGTATCGCGCGAGTCCCTGCTGCTGTCGAACAACGTGTTGTTGACGGTTGCGGCGGCGTCTGTTTTTCTCGGGACTCTCTACCCGTTGATTGTCGATGCGTTTGGCGGCGCAAAGCTTTCGGTTGGTCCACCTTACTTCAATCTCGTGTTCGTGCCGCTGATGGCGCCCGCCATGTTCCTAATGGGCATCGGCCCGCTCGCGCGTTGGAAAAAAGCGAGCCTTCCGGATCTGGTCACGCGTTTGCGCTGGGCGTTTGTAATCAGCGTTCTCAGTGCAGTTACATTGCCTTTCGTGCTGGGCGGGTGGAAGTGGCTCGTGAGTTTGGGACTGCTGCTGGCGATCTGGATCGTGACGACGATCCTGGTGAACCTTTGGGAAAGAGTGCGAGGGACGTCCGGACAACTGAGCACGTTCCAAAAACTTCGCACGCAGAGTCGCAGCTATTACGGGATGCAAGTGGCCCATCTCGGTGTTGCAGTGTTTATCGTCGGAGTCACACTCGTCACTGGTTATCAGACAGAACAGGACGTGCGCATGGCGCCGGGTGACGTGGTGCGCGCGGGAAGTTATGAGTTCAAGTTCAACGGCGTCACGAATGTAACCGGGCCGAATTACGTTGCCGGACGCGCGGAGGTTATCATCAGCCACAACGGCAAAGAGCTCGAAAAGATGTACCCCGAGAAACGGAATTACAACGCAAGCGGGAACGTCATGACCGAAACGGCCATCGACAGCGGCATCTTTCGTCATCTTTATGTCTCTCTCGGTGAACCGGTTGGTGGTGGCGCGTGGAGTGTGCGTGTGTACTACAAGCCGTTCGTCGGGTGGATTTGGGGCGGCGCAATCCTGATGGCGCTCGGAGGCGTACTCGCTGTCAGTGATAGACGATACGCGCTAGCGGCACGCAAGGAGCGCGAAGCACGCCAGCCGGTAAAACCGGCAGAAGTGCCGAGCACTGTCGCGGCTTCAGTCACTGAATCGTAATGCTTCGTTACTTAATTCCATTAGGGTTATTTCTTGCTCTCGCGCTTTTTCTGGCGATCGGGCTGACGCGTGATCCACACACCCTGCAATCAGTCTTAATCAACAAACCAGCGCCCGCGTTTCGCCTGCCGGATTTAAAAAATCCCGGCAAAACGGTCTCCAACGAAGACATGCGCGGCAAGGTGTGGCTTCTAAATGTTTGGGCGTCGTGGTGCATTGCCTGCCGTGACGAACATCCCTGGTTGATCAAGTATGCGCAATCCGGAGTCGTTCCGATCTACGGTCTCAACTACAAAGACAGGCGGGAAGATGCAATCGCATGGCTCGCAGAATTAGGCGACCCGTATGTGGCGAGTGCCGTCGATCTCGAAGGTCGTACTGGGATCGATTATGGAGTCTATGGCGCGCCTGAGACCTATGTCATCGATAAGGCTGGGATGGTTCGGCTCAAGCACGTAGGCCCGATCACTCCCGACGTCTGGTCCAAAACGATTTTGCCGCTCGTACAGGAGTTAAATCGTCAATGATTCGCGTTCGTTTCCTCCCGCTATTACTGATCTGCCTGCTGGCTCCGATGGCGATGGCGCAGGTGCAGGAGGAAGAAGTTTCGAGTGGCGATCCGGTGATCGAGCAGCGGCTCGCAAACCTCTCGAAGGAGCTTCGCTGTCTCCAGTGTCAAAATCAAACGCTTGCTGAGTCGCCTGCGGGTCTCGCTTCCGACTTGCGCCGCGAAATACGTGCGCAAATGAAAGCCGGCAAAAGTGATCAGGAGGTCATCGCGTTCCTCACCCAGCGTTACGGCGACTTCATCCTGTATCGCCCGCGCGTCACGTTCACGACCTACCTGCTTTGGTTTGGACCTTTCGTGCTCCTGCTTGCAGGTCTGTACGTGCTTTTCAGATACATCAAACAGCGAAGAGAACTCATCACTGATAAGCCCCTGAGCGACGACGAACATCGTCGTGCCGAACAACTGCTCGCCTCGATCTCAGAAAAGGAGACGATGTGATACTTTTCTGGGTCATCTGCGCGCTCATGATCGTGATCGCGCTCGCGTTTGTGGTGCCGCCTGCACTACAGCAATCAGAACCGTCGAAAGGTGCTGTCGAAGACGATCGGAAACAGGCGAACATCGCCGTGTATCGCGATCAGCTTGCAGAGCTCGAAGCCGATCTGCGCAACGGGCTCGTCAGCGAGGAACAGTACGCACAGGATCGCGACGAGATTCAGCGGCGATTACTTGAAGACACCGCGACTACGGAATCGAAGACGGCTACTGCTGTCCCACTCAATGCACGCAACACTGCCTACGTGCTCGGAATCGGATTGCCGCTCATCGCGATCGTCTCCTACTTGATGATTGGCGAGCCGGAGAGAATCGCTAACCCTGCTCCTGTTGGCGCGCCGCCGAGTGCGAGTTCAGCCGCACCGCCGGAAAGATCGCAGGAACAGATCGAAGCAAACGTAGCCAAACTGGCGCAACGTCTCGAGTCGAATCCCAATGACGCACAGGGTTGGACCATGCTTGCTCGTTCTTATAGTTCGATGGAGAAGTACGCAGAAGCCGCCGGCGCTTACGCCAAAGCTACTGAGCTGAATGCGAAAGACGCCGATCTGTGGGCCGAGTATGCTTTCGCCACGGGAATGGCTGAGGGCAGGACTCTCCAGGGCAAATCGGTGGACCTTGTCGAACGTGCTTTGAAAGTTGATCCGGAAAATTTGAAGGCGTTGCAGCTCGCCGGCAGTGCAGCGTTTCAGGCCAAGGACTACAAGAAGGCCGTTGATTACTGGCAGCGAGTACTGAAGAAAGTTCCGCCGGGCTCGGAAGTCGCTGAAGCCATCAACGAGCGCATTAACGAAGCGAAGACCCTCGCAGGGAGTAAGTAGTAAACAGAGAGATTTATGTCGAGAGAGAACATTCTTTTTGCAATTATCGGGATCCTTTTGGGATTCATCGTTGGTTTCATGTTTGCCAGCTCAATGAGCCAGAAGGCGGCGTCGCAACAGGTAGCCGCCACGCAGGCACTTCCCGCGGATCATCCGCCAGTGGGTGGCGCGCAGAACGCGCAAAACCCGCAGGCGATGTTTGCTGAAGTGCAGGCATCAATCGAGAAGGCGCGGAATGAGCCGAAGAATTTCGAAGCGCAGGTCAAGGCGGCGGAACTGTATTACCAGATTCAACGTTATGACCAGTCGATCGAATATCTTCTGAAGGCGAACCAGCTCAATCCAACTGACTATCAAACTGTCGTGATGCTGGGCGTCGCGAACCTCGACGCGGGCCACTACGATACCGCTGAGAAGTGGTACCGGGCAGCGACGAAGATGAAGTCGGATGATGTGATGGTGCTTGCGGGACTCGCCTTCACCATGCTGCAGAAAGGTGACGCCAAAGCCGCGGAAGATGCGATTGCGCAGTTAGAGAGAGTCGCTCCTAACAGTGAGGATCTGCCGCAATTTCGGGACCGCCTCGCGAGCCTGAAATCAGGGAAATAATCCGTGTAATCCGCGGGTTAAGGCGAAATAGACATTCGAACAACGTTGGCGAGGAGTATTCGATCGATCTTCCCGTCCCTGCCGGTCACGACCACCTGACCATTCTCTACAGTCACGCGTCTCACCGTACTCATCGATCTATTGATTAGGGTGCCATCATTGGTCTCGATCACGAGTCGTGGTCCAACTTCAGGTTCCGGCTCAGCCTCCGGTTTAGGCTTAGTCTCTTCGACAGGGGCAGGTGTCTCTCTGACTCGCGGTGATGGACGTCGTGCGGCCGGTCTGCGTCCGCGCGTGTTCCGCGCTGCTGCCGGTCTCTCAACTTCCGGAGACGGCGTTTCAACTGGTTTCGCTTCAGGAGTCGGTTCGGGCGTTGGCTCGGGTGTGGGCGCTGCTGTTGCTACTTCAGTGACTGGCGGCTCCGGCTCCTCGATTCTCGCTCCGACGGACGACACGCGTTTTGTTTTGCGTCCTCCGGGAGTAGTTGTTTCTGTAACGGGCGTAACCGGCGTTTCTGCTTCCGCAATTTCAGGCCCACCAACGATGGGCTCGAATGATCCACCGAAGAACAGTCGATAAGATCCCTCATCATCGTTCGGGCTGCGTGCCTGGACACGCAGGATTAAATCTTCACGCTTGCGCAGGTAGATTCCCTTCGTAACCGGAGCCGTGCTCTCCGCATACAACGTGAGCTTGATCAGCGGCCGTAACGTGACCGCGGTAAACACGTCGATGTCGCCGTTGAGGTTCCGGCTGTTGACGGTGATCAGCAGATCCCCCGGCGTGCCGGTGAACGCGTAATAGTGATCCGTCGTGCGGGCATCACCAATATCGCGCGCGGCGATCTGGCCCGTAACGCTGTTGCTGCGCACGGGCGAAGGCAGGTTCGGATCGAGTGACTGCGCTGGCACCGACGCGGCCGCCAGAAGAAAAAAGGCGATGGCGAATAGCTTTGCGCGCCCGCGTCTTCGCGTGAAAAACTCTTTCATAATTCGCCGCAAAGCATATCAGATTTGGGTTATCCTAGTCGCATGAAGTCAAGTCGTGTTGTGGGGCTCACGGTGTTTGTTTTGCTCTCTTCCCTTCCCGCTTTTGCCCAATCGTGGACAGCAAAACTCGATAATGACATCCGCTTCTATCAACCAACGGAACTCGGTGTGATTATTGCCGGCACCGAGAAGTCGCTCTACGCGATCGACGCCTCCACTGGCGTCGTACTCTGGCGTCGCAAAGACACTTCGCTCGACGAAACCGACGTCGCTCCGGTTCCCGGCACTGACCTGTTGTTGCTGAGCTTTGACAAAGGCGACAAGGCACGCATCGAGGCAGTCGATCTTTTGACGGGCGACTCCATCTGGCGCAGCGACAAAATCAAGGGCGCAGTGATGCAGACGTCCGTCGATACGGAAACGAACTTGCTCGCCGTCGTGCTCGCGAAAGACGCGAAGAGCCGTGCGCGTGATGGTTTCAAACGCCGCCCGCTTTTGCATGTGCTCGATCTGGCGACTGGCGATGAGCTCTGGAAGTACGATTTCGGCGAAGTCGAGATGATGCCGGCGCGCTGGCTGGAAGACTCCGATAAAGAGGTCGGCTACACCCTCGACAACTATTATCCGCCCGCATTTGCCGGCGATCGCCTGTTCGCTTTCTACGAAGGAGTGACTTCCTTTGACGCCCGATCCGGCAAAGAGCGCCTGCGCGAGAAGTATCGCATCAACGAGGAAGGACTCGCACTTACCGAGGCGCAACCAATCTTCACTGAAAGCGCGATCTACGTTTCCGGTCGCGGGCGCTTGAGGGCGATCTCGCGCCGGACCGGCGACACCGAGTGGGAAGCGAAAGATCTCGGACTCACGCCGGAAACAGTTCTCGTCGGCGACATCATCTACGTGCGCACCGGCGGGCAGTTCACGCGCTTGAAAGATGGTGAGACGATCGAGCGCGGCTCGTATGGCGTGAGCGCGATCGATACAAACTCCGGCAAAGTTCTATGGCGTTACAAGGGCGCCGACAAAGGCATTACGAACCTTGTCATGCCGAATCGAAATACGATCGCAGTTGCGGATCGTGACGATCTCATCTTCATCGATGCGAGCACCGGCAAACGGACGAGCCGGGTGTCACACAAAGTCGAGCAGGCTTCGTTTGGAACGCTGAATGAACGTGGGGACATCGTGATTGGCGGGCAGTCAGAGATCGCGGCTTTCGATCCCGCGAGTGGCCGGCAGCTCTGGCGCGTGCGACACACACCGCCTGGGCGCGGCATCTTTCGCACGATCGGCGCGATCGCGGCGCGCGCCGCTTCACTTTATTTCCGTTTTGGTGGACCAGCGATGACGGCTTTTCGCGGTGTGCAGATCGGGCGCGCAGTGACGAGTTTCAGTTGGTCCGGACTCGCGGCGCGCTCGTCGTTTACAAACTTGCAGTCCCTCGCCACCGCGTCGAACCGGCGTCAGAGCTCGTCGCGCTTCAAGCAGTTTGGGATCGCGCGCCGTGTCCGTGATCGTGTTGATCCGGTGCGCCAACTGGATCGTCTGTCGCGCTTCCTCTGGCATCGTGAGCGGCTGGCGACGCTGCGCGGGCAATGGATGTACTTCTACACGAACCTTGATCGCGGCGGGAACGGGCTCGCCGGCGTAGACATCAACACCGGCAGGACCGATCGCGAAGTAAGGCTGTCCGATCTCGATGAGCGGTTTGTGACTGACGAAGCACTCGGCGCGATGTTTACCGCCAATGGTAATCGTCTATTGAGTCACGGATTGCGTTGATCTAAGTCTCAATGCGTTTGCAATTACAGAAACGGAGCTGAAGCTCATCGCTGCCGCGGCGATCATCGGGCTTAGCAGGATTCCGAAGAACGGGTACAACACACCCGCAGCGATCGGCACGCCGAGCGTGTTGTAGATAAACGCGAAGAACAGGTTCTGTTTGATGTTGTTCATTGTCGCCCGACTAAGCGCGCGGGCGCGAACGATGCCACGCAGATCGCCTTTGACGAGTGTCACGCCGGCGCTCTTCATCGCTACGTCAGTTCCAGTGCCCATCGCGATGCCAACGTGAGCTTGCGCGAGTGCAGGGGCGTCGTTAATACCGTCGCCGGCCATTGCCACGATGCGACCTTCGTCCTGGAACCTTTTAACCACATCGACCTTCTGATCCGGCAAGACCTCTGCAACCACTTCATCGAGGCCGAGCTTGCGTGCGACTGCTTCAGCAGTCGTACGACTGTCGCCGGTCAGCATGATCAGACGAATACCTTCAGCATGCAGTTGTTTGACGGCATCAGGTGTTGTCTTCTTGATCGGATCGGCGACACCGATGAGACCCGCAGGCTTTCCGTCAACAGCTACGAACATGATCGTGTGACCGTTCGCGCGCAACTCTTCCGCGGGCGTGGCAAGCTCGCCCGTGTCGACTTTTAGATCGTCGAGCAACGAACGATTGCCGACAGCAACCCGATGACCATCGACTTCACCGGTTACGCCCTTCCCTGTTAGCGACTGAAAACTCGTTGCGTCTTTGATCTCAATACCACGCTCATGCGCGCCCGCGACGATCGCGGCTGCCAGTGGGTGCTCGCTGCTTCGCTCCAAACCTCCTGCCAGGCGCAACATCGTCTGCTCGTCAAATCCGTCCGCGGTGACAACGGTCTCGAGTCGCGGCTTGCCCTCGGTCAGTGTTCCGGTCTTATCAACAACGAGCGTATCAACCTTGCGAAAGATCTCGATCGCTTCTGCGTTTCTGAACAGCACACCGTTTTGCGCAGCCTTTCCCGTTGCCACCATGATCGACATCGGTGTCGCGAGACCGAGCGCGCACGGGCACGCAATGATCAAGACCGCCACGGCGTTCACGAGACCATAGGCCATCCGCGGCTCAGGTCCCCAAACACTCCACACAATGAAAGTGATGATCGCAATCAACACCACTGCCGGCACGAAGTAGCTCGAGACAACGTCCGCGAGCTTTTGTATCGGTGCGCGACTGCGTTGCGCCTCGGCCACCATCTGGACGATCTGCGAAAGCAGTGTTTCGGAACCCACACGCTCCGCGCGCATCACGAACGAGCCGGTGCCGTTAACAGTCGCGCCCACCACACGATCGCCGTCGTGCTTCTCCACGGGGATCGGTTCACCCGTGATCATCGACTCGTCAACGCTACTCGAGCCCTCGACAACAATACCGTCGACGGGCACTTTCTCGCCGGGGCGTACACGTAGCAAATCGCCGACACCTACGTGCTCCAGCGGCACATCTTCCTCGTGGCCATGCGCGATTCGCCGTGCCGTTTTCGGAGCTAGCCCGAGCAGCGCTCTAATCGCGGTACCCGTCTGACTGCGCGCCCGAAGCTCCAGCACCTGGCCCAACAGCACGAGCGTCACAATCACCGCGGCGGCTTCAAAGTAAACAGGGACATTCCCGTGCTCATCACGAAACGACCCCGGAAAAACTCCGGGTGCCAGCACTGCAATCACGCTGAACAAATACCCGACGCCCACACCGAGCCCGATCAGAGTGAACATGTTCAGGCTGCGGTTCACGATTGACTGCCATGCTCGTTCGAAGAAGGGCCAACCCGCCCACAACACCACGGGGGACGCAAGAATTAATTGAATCCATTGCAGCGTCGACATCGGAACGAGTTGTTGTAGCGGCTGGCCGGGAATCAGATCACTCATGCCGAGGACAAACACGGGGATCGTGAGGACGACGGCGATCCAGAACCGCCGCGTCATGTCTTTCAGCTCGTGGTTCTCTTCCTCTTCGAGTGAGACAGTTAGTGGCTCCAGCGCCATGCCGCAGATCGGACAACTGCCTGGACCATCACGAATAATTTCAGGATGCATCGGGCAGGTGTATTTCTGAGCTGCTTTTGGTGGTGGTGCTTTCGGTGTTCGAGTGATACCGATCGGTTGAGGCGCGGCTGGGGAGAGAAAGCTTTCCGGATTTTCGCGGAAGCGATGCAGGCAGTGGGTGCTACAAAAGTAGTAGGTCGTTCCCTTGTACTCGAAAGATCCCGCCGCATGGTCGGGATCGACTGTCATTCCACAAACGGGATCAACTTGAGACGTAGTCGTTACCATCATGATCATCCTGTCTAAAAAACCTTACTACCGCAACCGGACGCTCAACCGCGAGTGCGCCAGCGTAACCTTCTCCAACATTGATATCCGTCAACAACCAGCGCGATGCGTCGTCATCTTCAGCACGTAACAACGCGGCGGGTGTGTCTGGAGCCAGCGTCACATCAAACGCGTCGAGGGGCTGCGACAAGCCCTTCCCGATCGCTTTGATGTACGCCTCCTTGCGTGTCCAGCATCTGAAGAATGCTGCGACCTGCTCTTCCTTCGCGAGTGCGTTAAAAATCTCGACCTCAGCGCGCGAAAAGAACCTTCGTGCAATGTCTTCACTCGCAAAGTCTGCGCGAATGTGTTCGACGTCAACTCCCACTTCCGCAGCGAGCGTCACTGCCAGTAAAGCAACGTCGTTCGAGTGTGAGAGGTTGAACCGCAACGCCTGCTCACCTTCGAGCGCGGGTTTCCCATACGCTCCGTAAACGAACCTGAGCGACTCAGGCTGCGCCCCGAGGTAACGCGCGATAACAGAACGCAGAAAGCCGCGAGCGACGACGAAGTGTCGTTGATGCTTTTCAAAATGAAAGCGGCCCGCGCGTTCGCGTTCGTGCGCTTCCAAAGTGCGACGAAAGTTCTGCGATTTTTCGTCTGCCTGATCGAGCGCAATGCGCCACACGTCCACGGCTCCCGTCTCTAGCGACGGCGACTCCGGCGGGTCGGTCCATGTTGGGCTGCGATCCATTCTTTCCAAGATTAGCAAGATTTATGAGAAGTATCTTGCAAATCCTGTCACATCCTGTAATCCTGTCGAAACTGACTGGCCATTCAGTCTGCAGAAAAATTTGACCGAGGGGGTCTTGCAATGTCGCGAAGTATCTACCGATTCGTCCGCACCGGCATGTGCGGTCTATTTATGTTGTGTGCAATCGTCACGGCACACGCTCAATTCCGTGCAGGCGTGCAGGGAACAATCTCCGACTCGAACGGCGCGCTCGTACCTGACGCGAAGATCATTCTTAAGGACCTCGAAACCGGAAAGGTTCAGGAAACGAACAGCAGCGGCGAAGGTTTTTATCGCCTCCTCGGTCTCGCTCCTGGAAGATATGAGCTTACGGTGGAGAAAGCGGGTTACAAAAAATCGGTTTCTCAAAACGTCAACGTGACTGCTGAAAACCTCCAGGGCCTCGACGTTATTCTGGAGATCGGTGAGATCACGGCCACCGTCACGATCGCGGACGACGCCACGCAACAGCTCGAAACCGAGAACGCAAACGTCAACAAAGCAATCACGACCAACGAGGTCAAACGACTGCCACAGATCGGTCGCGATCCTTACGAGTTGGCACGACTCACGCCCGGAGTTTTCGGCGACGCAGGCCGCAGTCCCAATGGAAACTCTTCGGGCTTGCCAAACTCACCCGGACCAGGCGGCTCAAACAACTCCATCTTTCAGGCCGAGAACCAGCCGCAGATCACCGCGAACGGACAGCGCATTTCCGCGAATAACTTTCAGATCGACGGCGTGAGTGTCAACAGCCTCAGTCATGGCGGCGCTGCCGTCGTAACGCCGAACCAGGAATCGGTGAAAGAGATTCAGATCGCGTCGTCAACGTACTCCGCGGAAGACGGAAGAAACTCCGGCGCACAAATCAAAGTCGTTTCACAAAATGGCACCAACGAATTTCACGGCAGCGCGTTTCTGAAATACAACAGTCCAAAACTCAACGCTTTTAATAAGTATCCAAACGACTTCGGTCGCGGGCGTACGGAAAGAGTCGAACGCTTCTTCCGGCAGTTCGGCGGCAGCATCGGCGGTCCACTTTACCTGCCTCGCTTCGGCGAAGGTGGCCCAGCCGTTTACAGCGGCAAGAATCGCGCGTTCTTTTTCTTCTCTTATGAAGGACTGCGCGAAAGAACCACTTCGCTTTCGACCGGGTACGTTGAGACAGCGCAGTTTCGACAGGCAGTTATAAACGCGCGATCGGGAATCACTTCCGCGATTCTAAGCAGCTCCGGCATCGAACCGCGCCTTGCCGGAACTTTGACACCCTCGTGTCTCGACCTGAACGATAACATTCCCTGCCAGCCGGTAAGCGGTGGCCTGGACATCGGCTCGTTAAGCGGTGGGGTGGGCCAGTATCTGACGTTCTCGAATCTCGGCGGCGGCGGTCTTGACGGCATACCCGATATTCAGCGAGTCATAATCGCCGAGCCGAGAAACAACAAACCGAATCAGTACAACGCGCGGTTTGACTTCAATCCGACTTCGAACGATCAGATCACCTTCAGCACTTACCTCACGAGGATCTCTTTCCTCAGTGGTGACACCGGCGCCGCGGCACGACCGCAAGCCGACGTCACGACCACGCCGCATAACACCGCGTTCACCGTGCTGTACAACCGCACGCTCTCGCCGACATTGCTGAACGAAGCGCGGTTTAACCTTACAAAGTTTGCTTTCAACGAAGTCGAGTCATCCAGCGAGACCAATTTCGGCATACCGCGCGTCGAGATTGAGAGTTTATTCCGCGACGGTAGTCGCATTCGTTTTGGTGCGCCGCAGTCAGAAACAACACCGGGAATCTTTTCGCAAAGGACGTTCGAATTCCGCGACATCGTCAGCAACGTGCGAGGAAACCACGGGCTGAAATTTGGCGGCGAATTTCGTCCCGAGCTCAATGACGATAATCTCAATGGCGGCTCACGTCCGTTGTACACGTTTGCGGGTCTCTTCAATTTCGCGAACGACGCGCCGATCTTCTATCAGATCAATGCCGATCCGGAAACTGGCGGCGTCGCAAACGCGCAACGCCATTTCCGCTCGAGTAGCTATGGTCTGTTCTTCCAGGACGACTGGAAAGCCCGGCCGAACCTGACGCTGAATATGGGTTTGCGTTACGAATACTTTGGCGTGCTTAAAGAGAAGGACGACCAGATTGCGAACTTCGTGTTTGGTCCAAACGGTGGGTTGGCCGGCTCGAGAGTCGAGCCCACAAGTCAGCTCTACAATCCTGACCGAAACAATTTCGCACCGCGATTTGGCTTCGCTTACAGCCCGAAAGGTTACGGTCTCGAAGAGAAGTTTGTGATTCGAGGCGGCGCGGGCATCAGTTATAACCGCATTCCCGAAATCGTCTTCGCCAACACGCGCGGCAATCCGCCGTTCTTCGCGCGTTATCAGATCTGTTGCGGCACTGCCGCGACCGACTTTGGTTCTCCTTTTGCAGGGGGCCAAATACTCTACACCGTCGGCACCAGCTCTTCGCCATTCAGTTTTCCCGCGAATCCGGCGCTCGCAGTCGGCATCGATCCCGCAACCGGCACTCCGCCCAATCGCACGGTTGAAATATACGGATCGCTACCCGATACACCGGTGGCCTATGTCTACACCTATTCGTTAGAAACGCAGTACGCGATGCCGTACAACCTGACGGCGACTGTCGGTTACCAGGGCAGCTCGAGTCACAAGTTGATTCGTCTCGTGAATCAACTCTTCGTTCAGCCTGTGATCCCGGCCAATTACTTTGCGTTTGCCGTCTTCATCCCGACGCCTGACGTGAACTCCAACTACAACGCGATGAATGCCCGGTTGACGCGTCGCTTCAGTCGGGGATTTCAGTTCGATGCCGTTTATCGTTGGGCCAAGAGTATTGACACGTTGTCGAACGAAGGGCCTGGAGCCGTCACTAACCAGACGTTTCCGCAGGACCTGAGTCAGGAACGTGGTCCATCCGACTTCGACGTGAGGCATAACTTCAACTTCTCGGGTCTTTGGGATATTCCGTTCCTTCGTGGTCGTCGCGACTTCGTCGGAAAGGTTTTCGGCGGCTGGCAAATCGACGGCATACTGACGGCGCATACTGGTTTTCCGTGGACGCCGCATACAGGTCAGTGCGTGCGCTCGGCCAACTCGAACAACTTCGTATGCCCGTCACGACCGACCCGTTATTTTGGCGGCGCACTCGAAGACACTGACAACGAAGCCTTCATCAGGCCGAATGGAAACTTTCCGGGTGGCGGGTTGAACTTCTTCGATCAGAACAATCCAAACGGCCTGCTGCCGCCGGGCATCGGCCGCAACTCGTTCCGTGGTCCAAGATTTTTTGCGGTTGATCTGAGTCTCGGGAAACGCACCGGTATGCCGTCGTTTCTTGGCGAAGGAGCGTTTCTTGAGTTCAAGGCAAACTTCTTCAACGCATTCAACAGTCTGAACCTCGCGCCGTTTGGATTCTTCGCACCTCCTGTCGATAGCCGTGACTTCGGTCGCGCGCAGAACGCACTGGCAGGGCGTGTGGTAGAGTTACAGGCGCGGTTTAA
>DAIOGT010000122.1:0-13974 GCA_036745095.1 Pyrinomonadaceae bacterium | reverse complement strand
TGCCGGTGATTGATGACGGCCGACCGGTCCTGCAGTGTCTTCAAGATCATGTCGAATGGACCACCGAGCGCCGCGACCAGGCGGAGATAACATTCCTGGAAATCCTTCACTCGTGAAGCGATGGTGGGAGTTGGTTGTAATTCCTTGTTGCCGACATAGGAAGCGGCCATGATACGGCAGAAGATGTCGTCAGGCATGTAAGCGCTCGTATCGTCTGCGCGGCTGATCGTTTGGGCGACGTAGTACGCCGGCAACAGTCGCAGCAGATTACGAATCA
The DNA here is from genome assembly GCA_036745095.1 of Pyrinomonadaceae bacterium. Lineage (GTDB taxonomy): Bacteria > Acidobacteriota > Blastocatellia > Pyrinomonadales > Pyrinomonadaceae > PSRF01. The sequence continues at coordinate 13,697 of DAIOGT010000122.1, read as the reverse complement.
GGAAAACAGGACTGTGAGTGAAACCGTCCGGTAGCTTTTCGATGCCCTTCTTCACTTTGCGATCTTCAAAGTAGCTCAGGCTGCGATCGAAATCTCTTATTTCTTTACGCGCATTGTTCATGAGGTACGTGATCTGTTCGGGCGTAAAACCAATCCGCCACAGCATGCGCTGGTCTCTTTCGTCTTCAAAAGCGTCATCGAAGACACGCAGGCAGTCGGCATTTCTGAAGTTGCTCAGGTTCTCCTTCACGCCTGACTGGACGAAAGCCATCGCCTGTGCAAATACCTGGACCAGCGATCTCGCCCAGCCGCGCTGTTCAGCAAGTGAGGCCGAATAACGATCCACGTCTTTGTAGCGATACTTATCATGCTTCGCCGCAAACTGCCGGATCGAGCCGTAGTCGAGAATCGCGCCGCTGGCGAGCATGTTGTCGCCGTCCCAGGAGAGCCAGTTGAAGATGTATTCCTCTTCGAGCAGTGCCGCGAGTTTTGCGTAGGAACGAGCGAAGTAGTCGAGCGCTTTCGTGTAACGCTCATTCGGATCGCTCGGAATCTGCCAGAAACCGTTCTCTATTTCGCGATCGATGAAGTAATCGACGGAGGCTTTGAGCTCTTCGTGACGGCCCTGTTTTAGATAACGAAACATGTGTGCGGGCCGGATGAGATTTGGCGCGGTTCTGACACCGATTGCGCTTGCATCGGGGAAGCCGATCACGGTGAGACACCGTTCCGTCGGAATTCCCTGCCGGTAAAAAATCTCCGACATCACCGCGCTGCCGAGCATCTCGTCGAGATCCGCAAGACCGGAAGCGTACCCGTAAGTGTAATCACCAGTCGCTACGTTACGATCAGCTTGCGCCGCGCCGGGGCTCAGTTTCGTGGCGCCCGTGCCGCGACTGGAGATGTCGAAGACGAGGTTGTCGCTCTTGATGTATCCATTCCAGATGCTGCGGCCGTCACCGGAAGTTCTGCCCTGGCGACTGCGATGTTGGATCTGGAGATAACGCGTCGCCATGTACGGGTGCGGCTTGATCGTTTCAGGTGGAAACTTCCTGCCGCGCTCTAGATCGTATTCGTTGATGATCTGGAGTGAGAACGTGTCGAGGATCACCTGTTCGAGATCTTTGCTGATGGTGGGACGATGATCGGGCGGGATTAGCCCCATCTCTTTGGCGAGTGAAAAATTGAAATAAAGGACACGACCATTCGGGCGATAGCGAGCCTGATAATCGACGTACCCATCAGGGCTAACATTACGCCAGGGATGTCTTCCGTCTATCTCCTTGAACTTTTCATACAAAGCGACTCATTTTAGCCACAAAGAGGCCCAAAGACACCAGATAAATTATTTGCTGCGCCGCGTGACACCGGTTTTCTTTTTGGCGCCTTTGCGCGGCTTGTTCGTTTTTGAGCGGGGCGCGAGCCAGAGGGTAGTGAGGGGTGGGAGATCGATCGTGGAGTCGTTGATGGAAACGGCTTCGTTGCCGCCGTAGATTTCCGCGTCGGTGTTGATGATGAGATCGTAGTCGCCCGTAGTGAGACGTTCAATACCATAAGCTTTTTTGGGAACCGCGGAGAAGTTACAGACGCAGATGATTTCGCGGCCGGTATCAGGAGAAAGGCGGAGGAACGCGACGATGTTGTCGCGCGCGTTGTCGACGTCGATCCACTTAAACCCCGCGGGATCGCCGTCGGCTTCCCAAAGCGCATGCTCTGGTCCATAAACTCGATTCAGATCCTGAACCAACTTCTGCACACCACCATGCAGCGAGTCCTCGAGGAGATGCCAATCCAGACTCTCCGTCTCGGTCCACTCACGCCACTGTCCAAACTCGCCGCCCATAAACAACAACTTCTTCCCCGGATGCGCCCACATGTACGCGTAGAGCGCCCTCAACGTCGCGAACTTCTGTTCGGTCGTGCCGGGCATCTTGTTCAGCAGCGAGCCTTTCATGTGCACGACTTCATCGTGTGAAAACGGCAGAATAAAGTTCTCGCTCCACGCGTAGACAAGCCCAAACGTGAGCGCATTGTGATTACCGGCACGGAAAAGCGGATCGGTCTGGAAGTATTTGAGCGTGTCGTGCATCCAGCCCATGTTCCATTTGAAATCGAAACCAAGACCACCGGCGTAGATCGGACGACTGACCATGGGCCATGCAGTCGACTCTTCCGCAATCATCATGATGCCCGGACAGGCACGGTGGGTTACTTCATTCAATTCCTTCAGAAACGAGAGCGCTTCAAGGTTCTCGCGCCCGCCAAACTGATTCGGTATCCACTCACCTTCGTTGCGGCTGTAGTCGAGGTACAGCATCGAGGCCACTGCATCCACGCGCAGTCCGTCGAGGTGAAATTCGTTGAACCAGTACAGCGCATTCGCAACAAGGAAGTTGCGCACCTCATTACGACCGTAATTAAAGATGTATGTTCCCCAGTCAGGATGCTCGCCTTTGCGCGGATCGAGGTGCTCGTACAACGCCGAGCCATCAAAACGGCCAAGCGCCCACGCATCTTTCGGAAAGTGAGCGGGAACCCAGTCCATGATCACGCCGACGCCGCGCTGGTGCAGATAGTCGATGAGGTAACGCAGATCGTCGGGATCGCCGTAGCGTGCGGAAGGCGCGTAGTAGTAAGTGACCTGGTAGCCCCACGATGGTCCATACGGATGTTCCTTGAGCGGCAGAAACTCCACGTGCGTAAAGCCCATCTGCGTCACGTAATCGGCCAGCGGTTCCGCCATCTCACGGTATGTGAACGGTCGATTGTCCGCCTCCATCCGGCGGCGCCAGGAGCCGAAGTGTACTTCGTAAATCGAGAGTGGTTCGCGATAGTGCTGTTTGGCAGTGCGTCCCTTGATCCACTTCGCATCGCGAAATTTGTATTTTGAATCGTAAACGATCGACGACGTATCAGGAGGAGCTTCAGTGTGTTGGGCGTACGGATCTGCTTTGAAGATCGGTGGTCCATTCGGCGGGCGGATTTCAAACTTGTACAGACTGCCCGCCGCGAGCTTCGGAATGAACAACTCCCAGACGCCCGAGTTTCCAAGCCTGCGCATCCGGTGATCTTCGCCGTTCCAACCGTTGAAGTCGCCGACAACGCTGACGCTTCTCGCGTGAGGCGCCCAGACGGCGAAGGCGACGCCTTTCGCGCGGCCGATCTTTGTCACGTGCGCGCCGAGCTTTTTGTAGATCTCTTCGTGCCGGCCCTCGCCGAAGAGATGCAAGTCGATGTCGCCGAATAGGTTCATTAACCGCGGACAAGGCCCATCAAAAGCTCGGATCCGTTGCCTTTTTCGGGCCGGTTACTTCTTGCTTCGGCCAGCAGATCCATAAATCTCCGTCGTGGCGCGTCGAGGCCTAATTGATTCATTAAATCTATCACTCGAGCGGCGTAGTGCATCACCTGAATCGTTTCGATTCCCGCGAGATCAGAAAAGAACCAACCGCAACTCGTAAACATCAGCAACGCGCTTCGTTGCATCTCCAGCAAATCCCACACGCGCGACTCTTCTGACTGACGCACTACGTGTCGCTGAAGGAACGTGGTACGCGCGTGCTCAGGATCCAAAATGACACTAATGTAGTCATTACGTGCCGCCCACGGATCACGCATCAACTCGCTTCCAACACGTTCAAACTTCTCCGCTGCATCGTCACGCAAAAAATTAAACGCTTCGCGCAAAGGTTTTCTCCAAGCCTGGTTCCAACCCGGCTCAGCACCGGTCTGACATCCACAGTCGCGCGACCACCGTGCAACTCCGTGAACACAACTCCACGAGCTACCTTCCCCTTCCGGTCCATTGTCAATCTCGACTTCAGTTTCGGGCGGATAATGATCGAGATACTGCGCGTAGTTTGTGATCCAGAATGCGGCTGACTTCGCTTCGACCGTCAGGGCGTGAGTCAAACAGAGATCGCCGAACTTGAAATGATGGCCATAAGTTTCCCCGTCAGTCGCAACGTTGACGAGATCGCCCAACGACGCTGCGCTGACGAACTTCTCCACGAGGCCACGGCTCGATGCGAGCGCGCCCTCGAAAGCGATTGCGCGCGCCAGTGGTCCATTGTAGAAGAAGACTGCAAGCGAGCGCTTCGATCCATCGGGGTGACGGAAAAGATACGGCTTGGAAGTATCGATGAGGCCCTTCGCCTGGTTCGGCGCGAGAATTACGTAACGCATTCCCTGTTCAATCAAGAGCGCAAGGACGTCGTCGTTAGCAGCAGTCTCCGGTAGCCAAAGTGCTTCGGCGTCACGACCGAACCGGAAGCGAAAGTCAGCGAGGCCCCAGACCACCTGCGTCAGCCGATCGCGATTGTTACAGAGCGGCAGGATCGCATGGCCGTACGCCTGCGCGATGGCGTTGCCGTGTCCACCGCGCGCGGCAGCGCTTTCTCGATCGGCGTCCAGAATTTTCTGGTAAGTGTCCCGGTGATGACTTTCGAGCCACCAAAGCAACGTCGGCCCGAAGTTGAAGCTGATCAGCGGATAGTTGACGATGTTGGGCGCATAACACTCGGAGTGAATGCGCTCGTTCCAATCGCGAAACGGCGCGGCTCCGGGCTGCGGGTCAATTTCGCCGGTCCAGGGGTTCTCGCGTGGTGGTTGATAGAAGTGACCGTGAACGATGAGAGCTTTCACAAACTATTCCTCGCCAACCGAGCAGCACCCAGCAGTCCCGCATTGTCACCACACTCGGCGCGAGCAATCTTCACCTGCTGCGCGGTCGTGCGAAATGCGCGCTCGCCAACCTGCCGGTACATCTCCTCGGCAAACAGATCCCAACCGTTCACTGCGCCACCAGCAATAACGATGATCTGCGGATCGATCAAATTGATCAGGTTCGCCAGACCAATCCCTAAATACATTCCAAAACTCTTAAACACTGCACGCGCAAGCTCGTCACCATCTCGTCCCGCTTCGTAAACCTTCTCTGCCGTCAACCCCTCACTTTTCAAACGCGTCTCGGGAAACAACGCCAGGTTTTCACGCGTCATGCGGACGATCGCGGTCGCCGAAGCAAACATCTCGAGACAACCAGTGTTGCCACACTTGCATTTCAACCCGCTAAACGGATCGACAGTCGTGTGTCCAATCTCGCCGGCAGATCCATGCGAGCCACGCCACAGTTTTCCATCGAGAATCACACCACCACCAACGCCCGTGCCCAACGTAACACTGATAACATCACAACATCCACGCGCTGCGCCGAGCCACATCTCACCGACTGCGGCAGCATTCGCATCGTTCTCGAGAAAGACGGGCCAGCCGAGACGCTGTTCCAATTCTGCTTTTAAAGCGAAGTTGACTAATGAGGGAAGGTTTGGCGCCTGGAGGACGACAGATTTGTCGCTATCGACCGCGCCCGGCACCATGATCGAAGCGGCGACTACGGCTTCCCTGTAGGAATGCCAATTTCGTGCGGCAGCGACAAGAGCGGCAACAACGCCCTCAGCGGAATCGCTTTTCGGCGTTTCCTGTTTCGTCTGTTTAAGTATCGTTCCCGTCTCATCGACGAGAGCTACTCGTAGGTGTGTGCCTCCCAGATCGACGGCGAAGACTAAGCTTTCACTAAACGGGTTCTTCGGCATGTTCAAGTTGGAGCCTCTCCGCAGTCATCTCTCCACGCGAGAGGTTCCGTGAGATCAGCGCCCCTGCCACAATCGCGACCAGCAAGTATAGCAAGCCGGCGCCCCACTCCTTGAATATCAACTTGCCGATGCCGAACAACGACCCATATATCAACGCGCAGCCGAGTATCCAATTCGCAAACTGCAACGACAGCCGTCCCTTTGCGTGTGCTTCCGAAAGGCCCGCTTCGGCGGCGATTCCGGTCCAACCTGGTCCTTCCGGCATGACGCGACGATAAAAACCGATGAGCTTCTCTTTAGGCTCGGGTTGAGTCATCATCGTCACTACGATCCAGACAAGCGTTGTGAACCCAACCGTGACCAACATGAGATACGCGAAGTCTCTCGGCAGCGCACTGTCCCACTTGAGAACTAATTGCAGGAAGATCGAAACCACCGCCGCGCAGATCATTGCCGACACTTCGGACCACGCGTTTATTCGCCACCAGAACCAGCGCAACAAAAGCACTGTCCCGGTTCCTGCGCCTGTGACCAGTAGCAGTTTCCACGCGTTTGCAATCGACTCCATGTAGAACGTGACAATCAGGGACGCGATCATCAGCAACACCGTCACGATCTGTGATGCGACGACGTAGTGTTTCTCACTTTCCTCTCGTTTTACGAAGCGGCGATAGAAGTCGTTGATGACGTAGGAAGCGCCCCAGTTGAGCTGTGTGCCTATGGTCGACATGTACGCCGCGGCGAATGCGGCCAACATGAAACCACGCAGGTAGGTGGGAAATACGTTTGGATCCATCAATGTCTGGACATACCCGGCCTCCTTATCAGCGAGGTTCGGGTAAAGAATTAGAGACGCCAGCGCCGTGAGAATCCACGGCCATGGGCGCAAAGCGTAGTGAGCAACATTGAACCACAGCGTTGCGAGGAGACCGTCCTTTTCGGTTTTTGCGGAGAAGATGCGCTGTGCGACGTAGCCACCACCGCCCGGCTCGGCGCCGGGATACCAGGTGGACCACCAAACCACACCGAGGTAGACGAACAACGTGATCGCAGGCATCCACGCCGAATCAAATTCCGGGAAAAAGGCGAGCCGCGAACCGGAACCCCCATCCATCGCAGCAATCTTCAACTTCAACTGATCGATGCCACCGACAGCGTTGACGGCAAGGATCGCCAGCACGATCACCATTCCCATCTTGAGCGCAAACTGAAACAGGTCGGTGACGAGCACGCCCCACAGCCCGGAGATCGTGGTATAGAACGCGGTGAAGATCAGCATTCCAATCACGATCATGATCGCGCCGCGCTTATCGACTCCGAGAGTGATCTGGAGAATCTTCACCATTGCCAGATTCACCCATCCGAGAATGATGCAGTTGATCGGCAGGCCGAGGTACAGGGCGCGAAAGCCACGCAGGAAAGCAGCCGGCTTGCCCGAGTAACGCAGCTCGGCAAACTCGATGTCAGTCATCACGCCCGCTCGTCGCCACAGTCGCGCATAAAGAAACACGGTGAGCATTCCGCTCATGACAAAGTTCCACCAGAGCCAATTGCCCGCGATTCCGTTTGCGGCGACGAAGCCCGTGACAGCCAGTGGCGTGTCGGCGGCGAAAGTCGTCGCGACCATCGAGGTACCGGCAAGCCACCACGGCACGTTGCGGCCCGACAGAAAGAACTCGCTGGTGCTGCGACTCGCTCGACGCGCGTAGTAGATCCCGATACCCAGATTGAAAAGGAAATAAGCGGCGATTACCGTCCAATCCAGCAGTGAAAGGTTCATTGGAATCCTTACTTTGTCGGTTTTGAATGGCGGTTACTGGGGGCTTATCTAGCCACAAAAAGCACAAAAGGCACAAGTATTTTCTTTTCTTCTTTTTTGCCTTTTGTGCTTTTTGGTGGCAATCGTTAGGATGGGCCGCTTATGGGCGCGGAGACGTTAGTAGCAGGTCTCGCATTAATCGGGATCGTCATCATCGTTTCGGCACTGTTGTCGGGCGTCGTCGACAAAAGCGGTTTACCGCACGTAGCGGTCTTTATTTTTATCGGCGCCGCACTCGGTCCCGCCGGACTCGGAGTCTTCGACATGACTCTCGATTCCCCCGTCCTGCGTGTCGTCGCCACACTGAGTTTGGCACTCGTTCTATTCACCGACGCAGTAACTCTCAACATTAAAGAAGTCAAACGTCACGCGGGGCTTGCGTTCCGGATGCTTGGTCCCGGAACGATTCTTTGCGCCGCGCTGATTGCGGTTGCTGCCTGGCGGCTACTCGGCATCGCACCCGCTTACGCGGCGATACTCGGCGCCGCTCTTGCTTCGACCGATCCGGTCTTGCTGCGCGGACTGCTTCGACGACGAGACATCTCTTCCGAAACTCGACAGGCTCTCCAGCTCGAGAGTGGGCTCAACGACGTCGTGTTGCTTCCGATTGTCGTTCTCGCAATCGCTCTGACGGGCCAACACAACCTCGTTACTGGCGGCAGTCTCGCAAAAATGGGCTTTGGGCTTTTTATACTTGGCCCAGGAGCCGGCGTGGCGATCGGATTGATCGCAGTCTCTGCGCTCGACTTGATTCGCAAACGCGTCGGTGTGCGACGCGATTACGAGTCGCTCTACTCAATCGGTGTTGCCTTCTCGGCATTCGCGGCAGCGGAAGCAGTGCATGGCAGCGGTTTTCTCGCAGCGTTCGCAGCAGGTCTGACCATTGCGGCTCTCGACGTCGAGCTTTGCGATTGTTTTGTCGAGTACGGCGGCGTGACGGCCGAGATGATGTTGCTGTTTACGTTTGTAATCTTTGGCAGCTCGTTGATCTGGAGTGGCTTCACCGGACTCGATACACCTACGGTGATCTTCGCGGTGTTTGCGATACTCATTCGAGTGCCGATCTACCTGCTCACGTTGATCGGTTCGGGCGTGGATCGTCGCGGCCGCTTGCTGATTGCGTGGTTTGGGCCAAGTGGACTGAGTTCGTTACTGTTGATACTGCTGCCGGTGTTTGCGGGCGTGCCGGGCAGCGACAGGCTGTTCCGGCTGTCGGCCCTCGTCGTGATGTTATCGATCGTGGTTCATGGTGCGTCGCCGATGTTGCTCACGCGCTTTAGCAAGGAAGCTCCGCCGAAACAACCGGAACCGGAAGAGCCGCCATCGCCTCCGGCTACCGAACCCGTGGCTCGCGATGCCGTGGGAGCGCGGAGCATCACCTTGGAAGAACTGGAAGGGCTACAGCGATCCGGTGAACCAACGATCATGCTGGATGTGCGCACCGAGCGGAGTCGCGACACGAGTGACTTCCAGGCAAAAGAGTCAGTGCGCATGGAGCCTGATCACGTCGTCGCACAAGCTAATGACCTTAAGCTTCCGAAGGAGGCATGGCTGATTGCCTACTGTGCTTGAACAAACGAAGCTACCAGCGCCCGTGTGGCGCAGGAACTCCGACAAGCAGGATGGACCAAAGCCCGAGCCCTTATTGGCGGTTGGGATGCATGGCAGCAGGCGCATCTTCCAGTGGAAGCGAAATCCGTTTAATCCGTGAGTAAAATGAAAAGCTTAGTCGTAGCTCTTTTGATTACTTGCTTCATGGCGCCCGCCGTTCAAAATCAAACAAGACCACGCGCACGTGAGGTTGGCGTCACCGTCGGCGTACTGCCCACTGGTCCACTCAACGCGATCACCGACGTAGCAGGCGTGCTCGTCGGTCATACCACCATCATTCGCGGCGATAACATTCGGACGGGCGTGACGGCAATCCTCCCGCACGGCGGAAATCTTTTTCGCGAAAAAGTTCCGGGCGCCGTCTTCGTCGGCAACGGCTTTGGCAAACTCGCCGGCTCAACCCAGGTTAACGAGCTGGGCGAAATCGAGACACCCATACTGTTGACTTCAACTTTGAGTGTCCCGCGCGTCGCCGACTTCCTGCTCGATTACATGCTTACCCTGCCCGGAAACGAAGACGTTCCGTCGATCAACCCGCTCGTGGCTGAGACTAATGACGGATATCTCAACGACATCCGTGGACGTCATATTTCGCGCGACGACGTTTTCTCGGCTATCAAAACCGCGAAGAGTGGCGCCGTCGCGGAGGGATCGGTCGGCGCGGGCACCGGAACCGTGGCGTTTGGCTTCAAAGGCGGCATTGGCACTGCCTCGCGCAAACTTCCGGCCCGGCTTGGGGGTTTCACAGTAGGGATTTTAGTACAGTCAAATTTCGGCGGGATCCTGACCATCAATGGCGCTCCGGTCGGACGCGGATTGGGCCGCTATTATTTAAAGGACGAGCTCACCGAACCCGCCGCTCAAGGGCAGCGGCAAAACCAGCCAGATGGCTCGATAATCATTGTAATCGCGACCGATGCGCCTCTCGACGCCCGAAACCTCAACCGGATGGCAGCCCGGGCCATGATGGGCCTGGCCCGGACCGGCGCGGCGGGTAGTAACGGCAGCGGCGATTACGCCATCGCCTTCTCAACCGCAACGGACGTCCGAGTCAGACCACTCAATCAAAACGAGCGAAACACGCCTCGTAATCTCAAAACACTCGCAAACGATGCTGTCTCGCCACTCTTCCTCGCGGTGATCGAGGCCACCGAAGAGGCAATCTATAACTCGCTATTCAGGGCCACAACGACAACTGGCAAAGGCCGAACTGTCGAGGCGCTCCCATTGGACCGTACCCTGGAAATCCTCCGAAAGCATGGTCTAACTACGCCTAATCGCTAACTCGCACTATCACGACAAGTTCACGGTGGTCTAACCTTTTCATATTGAAATGAAAACTGTTTGACACTCCTATTGTCGCTGCTTAGAATCCCTAACGAACCCCCACAATTTGAACCCAGACGGAAAGGGAGTTAACGATGGCTACGAAACTCAATGTTCGCATCAACCGAAAAAGACCGGAGTCGATGACCCGGCAGATTCGAGAACAGCTCAATGCCCTGATCGACGCAGGCGCACTCGCGGCTGGCACGTTGCTGCCAAGCGAACGTGAACTGGCAAACACCTTAGATGTCGCGCGCAATGTTGTTCGCGGCGCATATGAACAACTGATGGAGGCAGGAAAGCTGACAAGCGAAGGCCGCAAAGGACGATCGGTCAGTGCCGGTCGCGGCGGCGCCAAGAAAAGGACAACGTCAGGCAAGACGTCCAAGACTTCAAAGAGTTCAAAGAGCAAAGCGCGTAAAAAGTAAAGTCTTATTTCTTCTAAACAATTCCCCCTTTTTCTATACGCGCCCGCTCATCAATCTCAATCTATTCAGTGGCGGTCGGAATCTCTTTGCCAAGCGCAAGAATCTCGTTTCGAATTGCGTTACGTTCTGCCAGGAGCCTCACAAAGAATCTCCTCCTCACCAGGAAAAACATCAATACGCGAAGTCCGGCGATTGATTTATCCATTTCTTCGAAGAAAACGATCGCGAGGTAACCGCAAATCGGAACGACCACCAGCGTGAGCGCTGCGAGTATCCAGCCGGAATACGCGTAGGCAAGAACCGTCAGCACGATCCACGTTAGTGGAAACAACAAAAGCGCGGAGATGATCTTGATCGTTGAGATGACGTCGTCTGAGTCACGCGAAAACCTCGTCGCGAGGAAGCCACCGAGTTTGTAAGCGGGATAATGTGCGACTGTGCCGACGAGGGCTGGTCCAAGCATCAACAGGAACAAAATCGATCTTCGTACGATGGCGGCGAACACCCTCGTCGTCGAGCCAGGTGGTGAAAGCTCTTCGGGATCGACGCCCGCCTGGTTCAACTCTTCTTCGAAGCGCATCATTCGCGTCTCGAGCTTGCGCAATCGCTCGGGTTGGCGTTCCTGAAGAATCGGATAAGCTCTGATGAATCGCTGTTGCAAACGCAGCTCGGCCTTGAGGCTCTCCGCTTCGCCGTCGTTTGAAGCAGATGAAAAGATACGTTCGGCACGCGCCGTGGTTTGCAGCTCTTCTTCGTGTTTGGCGTCGAGGATGACTTCGCGCAGTGCTTTTTCAATCTGGCTCGACAAGTGGCGCACGGCGTCGCGTGGAGGCGTGCCATCGGGCTCGAGCGTCACCGGCTCAACGTCGATTGGATTTCCGAAGTAGAGAAGTGCGTCGCTGCGAAAACTTGTTTTTGATGTGTAGTAAAGACCGGCAGGAACGATCTTCAAATCGCGAACCTCGCCGGTCGAGACTGCCGCGAGCGAGATCCGCGCCGCGCCCGTTTTGATCGGTTTCAAACCCGGCGCATCGTGCGATACGCCTTCCGGGCAGATACCGATGGTTCCGCCTCGTGCCAGGAGACTGCGCGCGGCGATGAATGTTTCCTCGTTTTTCGCTACGTCTCCGCCTTCGTCCTGCCGTCGATAGACCGGCAGTGAATCGAGCGCCTTCACGAGGTAGCTGATGATGGGCATGCGAAACAGCGGCGCTTTGGCAAGGAAGGAAACGGGCCGCGGCGCGAGGCACAGCAGGAACACCGGATCGACGAGGGCGTTTGGATGGTTCAGTACAAAAATGACGGGCGTGTTGAGTGGGACGTGTTCGACACCCGTGACTTCGATGCGCTGGAAGTAAATTCTCAGCGCCAGCTTCACGATAGCAACTATGGCGCGTCGAATCATTGGTTACGAGGCGCCAATCCGCCTTTTTCGATGTTCATCTGTGGCTCAATTCCGCTGTTTGATGCAATAATACCGACGCTTTCCCAATCGATTCAAAATTCATCTGCTCGAGGAAGATTTATGAAGCGTTCTGTTGCTGTCCTGGTCGTTTTGTTAATTGGTCTATGCTCAGTCGCCGTAGCGCAAAACCGTTCCTACACGATCGAAGAGTTGCTGAAGGTCCGCCGCGTCGCCGACCCGCAGGTCTCTCCTGACGGAAAACGTGTCGCCTTTACGGTCGGGGACGTTAATTTCGACGCGAATCGTATCATCACGCAGGTCTACGTCGTCTCGATCGACGGCAGCGGTCTGAAGCAGTTGACCACCGGCGATAAATCTTCAACCGCGCCACGCTGGTCGCCGGATGGGAAGAAGATCGCATTCACCACTGGCAGCCAGGTCTGGGTGATGGACAGCGACGGGGATGACAAAGAACAGGTCACGAAGATTTCAACCGGCGCCGCCGCGCCTGTTTGGTCGCCTGACGGCAAATGGATCGCGTTCACATCAGACGTCTATCCTGACTGCGACAACGACGAATGCAACAAGAAGCGCGACGAGCAAGCGGAAAGCAGCAAAGTCAAAGCACACATTGTTACACGTCTGCTCTACAAACACTGGGATGAATGGCGCGACGTCAAACGAACGCACGTGTTCGTCGTTCCGAGTAACGGCGGCACCGCGCGCGATCTGACAACGGGCGACTTCGATTCGCCGCCATACGCCGCCGCATCGGGAGTCGACTACGCATTCTCGCCCGACTCGTCTGAGATCGCATACCTGCGCAATCCGGACAAAGTGGAGGCGATATCAACCAACAGCGACATTTTCGTGGCGCCAGTCGCGGGTGGTCCTGCTAAGAATATCACTGTGCGCAACCGCGGTTACGACGCTGGTCCCGTTTACACGCGCGACGGCAAATTCATTCTCTATCGCTCACAGGCAACCGCCGGCTTCGAAGCGGATCGTTGGCGCTTAATGGCTTACAACCGCGCCACCGGGACGAGTGTCGAGCTGACGAAGGGATTCGATCTCCAGGTCGAAGAGCTCGTCGTCTCGCCCGATGGCAACTCGATCTACTTCACTGCCGGAGACCGCGGGAAACATCCAATTTACAGAATTCCATTCACCGGTGGCGTACCGCAGAAGATCATCGGAAACGTTTTTGCCACGAATTTGAAGGTCACGCCCGACGGCAGAACGTTTGTATTTGCTTCCAGCTCAATGACGTCGCCGGCTGAGATTTACAAGTCAAACATTGACGGCAGCGGATTGACGGCTTTGAGTTCCACTAATTCGCAGTTAATGGCTCGCGCAAACCTGAAGCCGGCGGAAGAGCTCGAATGGACCGGCGCGCTCGGCAAGAAGATTCACGGCTACATCGTCAAGCCGACGAATTTTGATCCGAGCCGGAAGTATCCGCTCCTCGTGCTGATTCACGGTGGACCACAGAGCGCGTGGAACGACAACTGGGG
>DAIOGT010000121.1:0-13985 GCA_036745095.1 Pyrinomonadaceae bacterium | reverse complement strand
GGCTCTAACTGGTCCAGAAACCACAATCGTTGTTGCGCAAACGACAGCGGCAACTTCTGCCCCGGCGACACTTTCGTTATGGGCGGTGGTCCAACGCTCGGACCTCCTCGAAGCGCTGTTTCCACGTTCCGCGCCAATCCCGCAACCGTCGGCACTTCGAAGAGTGCGCGTAGCGGCAACTCCACTTGAAATGCTTCCCGCACCCGCGACATCACCTGCGTCGCCAGTAGCGAGTGTCCACCCAGATGGAAGAAGTTCTCTTCGGGGCTTATGCCGTCGACACCCAACACTTCTCGCCAGATACCACTTAAGACTTCTTCGACAGGCGTCAGTGAACTCTCGCTTTTGCTTCCATTCTGTTTTCGGAGTTTGCCGGGAGCAGGTAACGCTCGGCGGTCCACTTTCCCACTGATCGTTCGCGGCAATTCGGCAAGGACCACAAACGCCCCTGGCACCATGTAGTCAGGCAACTCCAAACGCAACTTCTCTTGTAAGGCTTGCGTCGTCTCGCCATGCCCATTGCTTGATACCCCACACTCCACACCATCGAGGACAACATACGCGCACAGGTAATTACTTCCCTGCCGATCCTCACGCACAATCACCACCACATCCGTCACTCGGCTATCCGACCGCAGTACAGTCTCAATCTCAGCCAGCTCCACTCGCATGCCACGGACCTTAACCTGCTGATCGCGGCGGCCGATAAACTCGAAATTTCCGTCCGCCAGCACACGCCCGAGATCGCCAGTCTTGTGGATTATTTCTGTCGGATCGTTGCTAAGCGGATTTGCAACGAAGACTTCGGCGGTTAATTCCGGTTGGTTGTAGTATCCCAAACTGCGGTAAGGAGTGTTGATGTAGATCTCGCCGGTGATGCCGGGCGGGCATGCTCTGCCTTTAGCATCCGCGACAAATGCACTTGCGCCTGGGATAGGTTTACCAACCGGGATCGAACGCCGTTCTCGGTCGGCAGCGGTGACGAAATGACTGAACTTCGCCATCGTTGTTTCGGTCGCACCGTACAGATTGATGAGTTGAATACGATCGCCAAAAATGTCCATCCACTTCCCGACATCGGCTGGGAGCAACACTTCACCGGCCATTAGAATGAAGCGCAACGCGGTAAGACGCTCGGCGTTCAATCCGGTATTCAGAACGGCGCGGAACAGTGACGGCACACAATGCACCACTTCAACAGCCTCAGACTCCAGCCACTGAACCAACGCCGGAGCATCCTGGATCGTCTGCCGGTCAGGTGGCACACAAACCACACCTCCGGAACACAAGGGCACAAAGATGTCACGTAATGAGCCGTCGAAGGTTGGCGGCAGCAAATGAGAAACGCGCACTCCGGCGCTCAAGCCGAGGGTCTCGATCTCCCAACGCACGAAGTGGTCAATGCCTTTCAGTCGACCTGCAATTGCTTTTGGCGCTCCGGTCGAGCCCGACGTGAAATATATATAGGACAGCTGATCAGGATCGGTGCTGAGGGACACCGGCGCAGAGTTCCGATAAGTGTTGTAACCAGTCAACACCATGAGGTTTGACTCTTGACCGGAAGGACTTGCCTTACTGGAGTCATCGAGGCAGATCACGCGCAGCAAGTTTCCGTCGCAGGCGCTGCCAACCAACGAAAGGTGGCTGGTTTCCGCAATGCAGAAGCCGGGCTTTGTGAGACGAAGCATCGACTGCAAGCGACGTTGCGGTAACGCTGTGTCAAGCGGCATGAAAGCCCCACCGGCTTTGCGCGTCGCCAGAATGGCGGTGATTACGCTGACAACATCGTCTGCGAGTATTGCCACCACCGAACCCGACGAGACGCCGCTTGCGATAAGAAAGTTTGCCAGGGTATTGGCGCGTTCCAACAGTTCGTCGTAAGAGATCTGAATCGCACCGCGCGATATCGCCGCGTGTTTACGCATCTGCAGCGCTGCGCAGTCAAACAAAACATCAACACTTTCGTGCTTCATAAATGCTTCCTGCCTGTCATACCGAAAGGAGATTGAAAACGGTTGTGGTGAGTTCTCTGAGCGACTCGTGAGCGAAGGCTTTAAGATGAGGTACTTCCTAAACCGCTACCAGCTCCGCGCATTGCTTGGCCGGAGTTGTTGACTTTTGAATAATCTCTTCGATAACTCTGGCGCCGACGCCTGACGACTCCACTTCCAAAAAGCGCCGGCGCATTGCTTCGATTCGCGTTTTGTACGACGGATTCTGTTCGATCTTGCTGACGAGCGCCTGGATTCTTTCGACCGTTGCCTTTCTGAGATTACCTCTGATTCCCAGGCCGTGATACTCAATTCGGGCCGCATTCATTGGCTGGTCGCCTGACACCGGCAGGATAATCATGGGAACACCGAGGAAGATGCATTCCTTGATGCTATTGATACCGCCGTGTGTGATCATCATGTCAGCACGCCTTAAAACGCTGAGTTGTGGAACGCTGTTAACAAACATGACGTTGGGAGGGATGCCGTGAAAATCGCTCTCCTTTAGGTGATGGCCAACGGACAGGATCATCTGCCAGTCCGGCCTTGAAACCATCGCGTCTATTGCTGTCTGGAAGAAGGGGATGCTCTCTGCGTAAAGATGACTTTGACTGCCCAGCGAACAGTAAATCAGAAGCTTGTCTTTACTAATTCGCTCCCAGGGAAATGGTTGCTCATCTCTTTCGAGATCGACTGCGGCTTCAAGGTAATAAAAGCGTCGGGCCTCCTGTGCTCGCCGCGGAAAGTCAAATTCTTTGGGCCAGAGAACCAACTCAGGCAGCGCATGGATGGGCTTGTAAATCTCGTCGTCATCTGCCAGGTCGTTGTACAGCAGTGTGTGCAGCAGTGCACCCGGCAATCCCATCATGGTGATAATCAAAGCGAAGTCCTGGAGCAGCGAATCAATCAAAAACAAGTCCGGACGAATGCGTTCGACAACTTTGCTGACCTCTTCAGAGATTATTCGCGCGATGTTTGATGGTGAATGATCGGATGTGCTTGCCATCAACAACGACTGGAACAGGTCGAAGTTTCTGAGAGCTGACGGGCGAGAGGCTTGAACGGGGATCTCGCCACGATCGTAGAGGCCCTCAAAAAGAGAGATGAACTCCACACCCTGGCCGCGTACGACAGGCTCAAACTCTTTCAGGCCCAGATAACAAACTCGGTGTCCACGCAACATCAAACTTTTTGCCAGCTTGAACCCTGAGTTGATGTGCCCCGTCTCGGGCAGCAATACGAATGCTATTGTCGCCATTAATTCCCTCTCTGCCTGATTTGAAAACGTTTTGTTAGCGCACCAACAATGAAGCCTCACTACTGCTCAAGCAGAGTGTGTGCTCCGTGGCCCATCGCCGGGCCAGAATTGTCAATGGGTCCAGGCTGGAATAACCCAGCCGCCCATTCGCGCTCGCATAGTGCTTCGCGAGGAGGTGGATCTCCGAGCAACCAACGACGAACGATTCGAGGCCATACTTTTCCAGCAGTGAATCTACAAATGGAGTTGCAGTGCTCAAATCAAGATTCCGCTTGAGTGAGTAGATCAGGTCGTAATGAATGCTACGTTGATCGCTTTCGTCGGGAAGTACGAAGTGGTCCTTTGCCTGGTCCCATCGGCTGTGGCTCTCAAATAAGCCGAGTCGTCGTGTCCCAATGGAACAGAGCAGCAAGTGCTTCTTGCCGGTCAATTGGATGTGCTCGAAAATCACGTCCAGTAATGACACCACACGACGTCGCAGGGGCAACGGCACCTGCGGCAACAAATAATGGATCGTCATGCAACACAGCACGATTTGCGTTGAACCAAGATCTGTCAGGCGTTGCAGGCTTTCGATTAGTTGGGCAAGCACAACATCATATGAGTGCTCCAGAAAGGCATCCGTGCGATCCGGAAAACTCGGATCGGAGTAGAGCATTACGGCCGGTGCCTCCTGGTCGAGCACGTGCGAGCTTTGCTCGTAGATGGTCTTCAAGAATTCCGCAGAAGAAACGGGGCCCATACCCCCGAGGACACCGTAGACCTCTCGGCACACATTCGTTGTAACTGTTGTCATCTGATCAATTCAGACTTGGTAGTTGAAAAACATCAAGGAAGATGCCGAAAGAGAGCACGATGAGAAGTAAGTCGCTCTCGAAAGGCAGATTCAATCTGAACCCTGGTTGTCCATAACGCTGCTTGAGTCGCTCAACTGTATCGGGATTGAAATATCCCTGCCGCTTGATGCGCTCATAGGAAAGCAAGTCCTGAATCCACGGATCTTTCTGTTGTAATAAATAAGGACTGCCAGGCGCGTGAAACCCATATTTCTCACGATTGAGGACGGCCGGAGGAACAAGATCCTCGGCGACGCGCCGGAGAATATACTTTTCGGTGAAGTTATTTAGCTTCAGGTCAGGTGGAATCTGTCGGGAGAACTCAATGAGATTCAGGTCCAGAAACGGGTACCGTGCTTCTACAGAGTTGGCGAGCGCCATCCGGTCGCCATGATCTGAAATTAAATGATCAGACAGGCGGAGTTTGAAATCCAGATATGACCGTTGGTGGACGGGGTGCCTGCCTTGCAGACGCGACTGATTGACCAGGGAGTGCTCGAGACAATCGAACCCGGCATACAGTTCGTTGACTCCCGACGAGTAGAGGGCGCTTTTGATGTCCCGAAAGGCATACTGATCGATCTCGTAGAAGAGGTTACGATCTCCCCAGAGCTTTTCCCGCAACTCTTCTTCCAGGATTGTGTCCACGTCGAATGGCTGAGCATCACGGAGACCTAATTGATCGAACCGGTAACCAACGTATCCGGCAAACAACTCATCGGCGCCTTCACCGGTGAGAACCACCGTCACTCCGGCATCCTTAGCGGCACGCGACAGTGCCATCGAACAGGTGTTATACGTTTCTTTGACCGGGCATTCGCAGTGATAGATCATCGCCGGCAACCGCTCCAGAATTTCTGACCACCCAAAGATGATCTCGTGATGACTGGAAGCAACTTGCCGCGCCATCAACTGCTGATACTTCGTCTCGCTGATTGCCTTCTCAGTAAACCCGATCGAGAAAGAATGCCTCGTAGTGTCCGGTGATACCCGCCGGATCATCGCGCCGATCATCGATGAGTCCAACCCGCCGCTGAGGTAGAAGCCCACAGGCACGTCCGACTGCAAACGATATCTGACGGACTGCGTGAATAGTTCCGTCAAAGTTTCGACGTAATAGCTTTCAGAAAACTGGTACCCAAGGTCGCCATGATTCGGGTAATCCAGGTCCCAGTATTCTCTCTCCGTTACGACGCCGTCCTGAACTATCAGGTAATGACCGCCCGGCAAGCTCTCAATGTTGCTGAACGCCGTTCGCGGGCTTACGAGCCCGGGAAAGGAGAAGATTTGATCGAGTCCGGTCAAGTCAACTTTGCGAGTCACTTGCGGGTGTTCGAGGATCGCTTTAATCTCCGAGGCAAAAATCAGGCACCCATCTGCAAGTGTGTAATAAAGCGGATTGATGCCAAACTGATCCCGAGCGAGCAGCAGGCGATTCTGTTTGATGTCGTAGATGACAAAGGCGAACTGACCGTTGAGCTGGTCTAATAAACCGGTGCCCTTCTCTTCATACAGGTGAAGCAAGACTTCAACGTCGCTGGCAGTCCGAAAAACGTGTCCCTTCTCCAGCAGCGTATGCTTGAGCTCAAGGTAGTTGTATATCTCGCCGTTGCACATTAAGACGACGGAACCATCTTCGTTGAAGATCGGCTGATCGCCGCCCGTTAAGTCAATGATGCTCAGACGGCGGAAACCCAAACCAATGTTGTGATCGACAAAATAACCCGACGAGTCCGGACCGCGATGTGTGAGGGTGCTGGTCATCCGCTTCAACACCTCTTCATCAACCCTGCGCTCACCGCGCGTGTCTATTAAGCCAGCAAACCCGCACATGCCAATCGACTGCCTCTGTGTTGGTCCTATCTCACTCGCAGATTTGTGCTATCCGATAGCAAGCAGCGACTCGAGGGATTCCTCGCCGGCTGCTTTTACTTCCGCGCCGCTGAAGAGCGGCCAGCGCTCATATTGCCCGCGCGCGATTTGTAATACGTCCTGCTCCACCAAAACATAGTTCTGTCGTTCTGATCGCAAACCTTCCGCACGCCTTCGCTCAGCTATCTTGTCCCGGTGAAATTCACGCAATTCGCGATCGAACTGAAGATTCCCAGTCGCCAGAAAACGTACCGCTCCTTCAACATCGCGCGCCGTCATCACTTCGCCTCGGTTGTGGATACTGGGCGAGAAAGGAATGTCCAGATAGCCCTCCCGGAAGCCCTTTACGATTCCGTCTGCGATGCTTCCGCCACCAGCGACAATGATGCTGTCGAGCAGTGCTGTCACTTCGCGCTCAATGATGTCGCATTCCTGCTCGACCATCCTTTCGTCCACGCGTTCGAGGTCGGGATTCGTGACGCCACGCATCACCAGGCTCAAGGCCGCGATGTTGTCTTCAAGAGTCGGAATACTGATCGCCTCGACCGCGGTTTTAACCATTACGCGCGTCGCACCTGAGAGGGTCGCCGTAACAGCCGAGTTGTGAATCAACTCTTCAGCTCGCCAGCGACTCTCGGGGAAAGCAGCCATGTACTGATGAAAGACTGTGCTAACCTGCACATCCTTGTGGCCCAAGTTACGGATGAACGTTTCGGCCGTCTTTCTCAGGATCCGCATCGCCGCGATATCCTGGACGCGGTTTCCCTGCTCCGCATAACCCAGGCTCACACATTTCACACCTTGCCGGACGGCCAGCACTGCTTCAAGAACATCGACTACGATTGCGAGACTGGGTGGTATCAACGTCGCGGTCAGTGTGCCGAAGAACTCTCGATCTAACGTGATGCCAAAGCGTTCGTAATACAGACCCGTTAGCCGGTCAACGTACTGCCAACGACTGATTGATTGGTCCAGCGGGTAATCTCTGTAATATGGGATGTTGTAACAGATGGCGCCGCCCTCGTATGAGGTCACGCCGCCGGCGTACGAAATCTCCGCCAACAAGCGCGGATCGCGTGTGCTGTGACGAGTCTGAAGCGGTACTTTCACGTGCGAGATTACTTTCCGCAGACCCGGGACACCGTGGTTCACTACGGGAAAGCCGTTTAGTGTCGAGACACCCGCAATGTGACCTTCGCGCAGAGCCTCGTCGGCGCCACTGTAGTTGTTGTTGCGCGTCATCGAATCAACCTGATACGAGAGAACCGGGACGCCAACACTCTTGAAAGCACTGAAAAGTTCGATCTGTTTATTGAGCGACGCGACGCCGCTGCGCGGGTGAATGAGAATCGGCCGCATCCCTGCCTCGACCTGCGCTTGCAGCTTAGGTAAAGAGGGTTGTCGCGCCAGAAACTCGGCGTTGTTTTCAAGACTTCTTGCTTCGGCTCCGGTCTTCCAACAATCGAGGATCTCGGCGCGGCACTGCTCCAGAAATGAAGCTGGAAGTTTATCGTCCTCGACTGATGTTGGGACGTGCGCTCGCGACGACTGGAGTTGCTTCCACAAGGCAGGGTAGTCCGCCACTGGTAAGACGTCGTGTAAGTCGGCCGCAAGCAGCTGCAGGACTGTGAAGATGTCGACGAACTTCACGAACACGCGATGGAACCCCATCTCCAGGTACTCTCTTTCGTAACCCGCCGCGTCGCCGATGTGCAGGTTGCCGCCCAGGTACCAGCGTGGACCGCGTCCATTGTGCCGCCTCATTAGCTCAGGGAAGTTTCTTAGGTAGTAACGGCTGTGACCATCCATGCTGGAGATCAAAACCGCATTCGCCATCGGCGCCAGCCGGAAGAAGTCTTCGAGTTGGTTCTGCGTTCCGAGATACTGCACTCGATATCCGCTGACCTGTAGGGCCTGACGTAAGATCGTGAGCCCGACGGAGTGCGAGTCGCCGCCAAGACCACCCAGTAAAATAGTATGCCCGGTTTTCGTCATGTTAATGGCCTGGTCCACCTGTGACCCGGGTAAACCGCTTCCGTGTTCAACCGTTCAAGTGTTCAACCGAAGATGGAAAGACTGGATTCCGTGCAGGTTTTTGTGTGGTTTGTTGAAGTGCGCGAAGGCTACACTGCGACCGTCTCGGCGCTCTCTTCTTCTGAAGTCAAATAAAGGCTCGCCACTTCTTCATCTGCATTGGTGACAATGCTCTTTAGCAGCGATTCGAAGTAACCGGCGATCAATTTGATTGTCTGTAGTTCAAAAAGATCCGTGCTGTAATGGAATGTTGCGGCCAACCCTTGTGGGCGTTCTTCCATGAACAGAATGAGATCGAAGCTGGCAGACTGGTTCTTGCCGCTGAGCTGGGTAAAGGTCAAGCCCGGTATTTCCAGCGCTTTCTGAGGCGCGTTTTGAAGGACGAACATTACCTGCGTGAGTGGCAGGTGACTCAGTGTGCGATCCGGCTGAAGCTCCTCCACGAGTTTTTCAAACGGCAGATCCTGATGCGCATAAGCGCCGAGCGTAGCTTCGCGCACCTGACTCAATAACTCGCGGAAACTCGGAGCGCCTGAGAAGTCGGCACGAAGCAGCAGTGTGTTGACGAAGAACCCGAGGAGGCCTTCAGTCTCAATGCGTGTACGGCCCGCGATCCCGGTGCTCACGATTATGTGGTCCTGCCCTGAAAAGCGATGAAGCAGAGTCTGGAAAGCTGCCAGGAGCGTCATGAAAAGCGTCGCGTTCTCGCGCCGGCACAAGGTCTTGACCGCATCGGTCAATTCCCTGCCAAGCATTATCGTGTGACCGGCGCCTCTAAAGGAGGGTACAGATGGTCTGGGTTTATCGGTTGGTAACTCGAGCAACAACGGCGCGCCCGCCAGGTGTTGTTTCCAGTAGGCGAGTTGGCGTTCCAACTCTTCATCACGCAACCAGGTGCGTTGCCAGTGAGAATAGTCAGCGTATTGGATCGGCAACTCCGGAAGCGGCGACGGTCTGCCATTGACGAACGCCTCATAGAGGACAGCGACTTCCCGGACGAGCACACCAAGTGACCAGCCGTCTGAAATGATGTGGTGTACGGTAAAAAGTGCAACGTGATCTTCTGCTGACAATCTCAGTAAAGTGAATCGCACGAGCGGCCCCGCCGCGAGATCGAAGGGACGCTGCGCTTCCTGCTCTGCATAACGTTCGATCTGAGCATCACGCTCAGCCTCGCCCAAGTCAGACAATTCCACCAATGGCAAACTCACTGGCGCTGCAGAAGCGATGATCTGTACTGGTTGACCATTGGCGATTTGGAACGTTGTTCGCCAGGCTTCATGTCGCCCGACAATCTCGGTGAGCGTCTGCTCGAATGCTGCCACATCAAGTCGCCCAGCGATGCGCACGGCGGTTGATATGTTATGAAAAGAACTGCCGGGTTCGAGTTGATCGAGGAACCACAGGCGCTGTTGCGCAAACGAGAGTGGCAAATCCTGTTCGCGCGAAACGCGCACAAGTGGTGGTGCAGTCACGCCCTGAGCGCTGCGCAGTGCTACTTCCACGGCGATTGCCAAATTGTTCACAGTGGGGCCTTCAAACAACCGCCGCAGTGGCAGCTCGATCCCAAATGCTTCTCGAACCCGCGTCATCACTTGCGTTGCCAGTAACGAGTGGCCGCCCAGTTCGAAGAAACTCTCGTCCAACGGGACTTGCTCGATCCCGAGGACTTCAGCCCAGATTCCCGCCAACACCTCCGCGACGGGTGTGCGCGGAGTGGCAAAAGTCGCATCGGGTTCACCGCGCGGAGACTCGGGAGCGGGTAGTGCGCGCCGATCGACTTTTCCATTCGGTGTCATTGGTAACTCTGGGAGAGAAACAAACACCGAGGGCAACATAAATTCAGGCACATACGTCCGCAGGTGAAGACGTAACTCACTCGACACGAGAGTCCGGTCTTCGGCAGGCACGACGTACGCTACCAGGCGTTTGTCTCCCTCGGCTTCCTCACGGACCATCACCACAGCCTCGCGCACGGTTTCATGCTTCTCGAGTGCCGTTTCAATCTCGCCCAGTTCGATACGAAAGCCACGTATCTTTACCTGATAGTCTGAGCGACCCAGATACTCGATCTCGCCATTGGCCAGGTACCGGGCGAGGTCGCCCGTCTTGTAAAGTCGTGCACCAGTTCGCGCACCAAAGGGATTTGGAACGAATCGTTCCGCGGTGAGCGACGGTCTATTAAGATAGCCACGCGCCAGGCCCTCACCACTGATACATAGCTCGCCAGCTACCCCGACCGGCACGGGCTGCAATCTCTGGTCGACAATGTAGATCTCCGTATTCGGCAGGGGCCGCCCGATCGTAACTTTTTGATCAGGCCCCTGCGGAACCAGGCAGGCGGTCGTAAAAGTCGTGTCTTCCGACGGTCCATATCCATTCCAAACCTCCTTGACCGCCGAACAGCGATAGACATCTTCCACGAGATTTCGACTCAGCGCCTCACCCCCCAGATTCACTACACGCACCGATGGACCAATAGCCTCCATCCGAACCAACTCACGCATCGCTGAAGGCACTGTATTAATCATTGTCACATCGTTGGCCACTGCCAATGTCGGAAGCGCCAGCGCGTTTTCGGCCAGCACTACAGTAGTGCCGTAACTCAATGGTACGAATATCTCAAACACCGACAGATCAAAACAGATTGAGGTCGAGGCCAACACGTTTGTGAGAGTGTCGGCGCCAAAAGTTTCACTGGCCCAGTGCAACAGTATGGCGGCGCTGTGATGCGTGATGGCTACGCCTTTGGGCCTGCCAGTTGAACCGGATGTGTAAATTGTGTAGGCGAGATTAGCGGGAATACTTGTGCTTACCGGATTCTGACTCGGAAGCTGCGCGAATTCACTCTTCTGGTCCAGACACACTACCTGGGCCTTCGATGGCGGCAGCAGCCCGAGCAGAGATTGCTGTGTCAGCAGCACGGCAACATCAGCATCGGCGAGCGTGAAAGACAGCCGTTCGACGGGATACTGTGGGTCAAGTGGCACATAAGCGCCACCAGCTTTCAGAGTCGCCAGTAATCCGACAATCATCTCCACCGAACGCTCGGCCAGCACGCCCACGAGGATCTCAGGTCCTACTCCGAGCGCGATAAGATGATGGGCCAGTTGATTAGCCCGCCGGTTGAGTTCTCGATAGGTTAACCTCTGATCTTCAGAGACCAGCGCAATGGCTTCGGGGTTTTGCGCAACCTGCGCCTCAAACAGTTGATGTATGCACTGCCCCGCCGGATACTGAACATGCGTGTCGTTCCATTGAACCAGCAATCGATGTCGCTCTTCATCGCCCAACAGATCTAACTCTGACAATCGGAGATTCGGATCACGCACAATGCTGTTGAGTAAATTCTCGAAGTGTTGCGCCATCCTTCTGATGGTTGCGAGGTCAAACAGGCTGGTGGAATATTCGAGGATGCCAAAGAGGGCTGTTCCGTTATCTGACATCGCAAGGTTAAGGTCAAACTTGGCAGTCTTGTCCTCCCGGCCAACGTGACTCAAACGCAAACCCGGTAACTCCAATCCGCCCTGCGATGCGTTTTGCAAAATCAACATTACCTGGAACAGCGGCGCGTACCCCAAATCCCTTTCGGGATCAATCTCCTCAACCAGTTTCTCGAACGGCACATCCTGGTGAGCGTATGCTCCCAGGCATACCTCCCGCGTTGCTGCAACCAATTCACTGAATCGAGGGTCGTCAATCATGCGACCCCTCATGACCAATGTGTTGACGAAAAATCCGATCAACCCCTCGGCCTCCAACTTGCCGCGGCCCGCGATCGGCGTTCCAACACAGATGTCTTGCTGACCTGTGTAGCGATGGAGCAAAGTCTGGTACGCCGCCAGCAACGTCATGAATAGAGTCACGCCTTCGCGCCGGCTTAACTCCTTCAACGCCGCAGTCAATTCCGGCGGCAGAGCGAAGCTATACGTACCACCTTCATAGCTCTGAACCGCTGGACGAGGTCGATCAGCCGGCAACTCCAACACTGCCGGCGCTCCTTCGAGTTGCTGCTTCCAATAGTCCAACTGCCCTTCCAACACTTCTCCCTGCAACCACTGACGCTGCCAGTATGCGTAGTCTGCATATTGGACAGGTAACTCCGGCAGTGGTGAAGGGTCACCGGAACTGAAGGCGGCATAGAGCGTTGCCACTTCACGGACCAACACTCCCAGTGACCAGCCATCGCTGATGATGTGATGCAACGTGAAGAGCACTATGTGCTCTTCCGCAGACAACCGCAGCAGACTAGCTCGCAGCAACGGCCCTGTCGCCAAATTGAACGGACGCTCCGCTTCCATTGCCACCATTCGCCGCGCCTCTGGCTCCCGCTCTTCCACCGGTAGTGCGGTCAGATCCGTGATCTCCAGCCGGAACGGCTCTGCCGGCATGATCTGTTGCACCGGTTGGTCCCCTCGCAACGGAAACACCGTTCGTAGTGCCTCATGCCTCCGCACGATCTCCGTGAGTGTTTTTTCCAGTGCCCTCGTATTCAATAGGCCTTGCAGCCGCACTGCTGAAGGAAGGTTGTAGACGGAAGTGTTCGGCTCTAACTGATCCAGAAACCACAATCGCTGCTGGGCAAACGAGAGCGGGAGATCCTGATCGCGCGACACATTAATAATCGGCGGTGATTCGACTCCGTGCTCTCCGCGCAGCGCCGTCTCGATGGTTCGTGCCAAACCGGCCACTGTCGGCGTCTCAAACAAATTCCTGAGGCGCATATCCACTCGGAAGGTTTCGCGCACGCGCGACATGACCTGCATAGCAGTCAATGAGTGGCCACCCAATTCGAAAAAGTTGTCATTGATACCGATCAGATCGACGTCGAGTACTTCCTGCCAGATGCCGATCGTGACTTCCTCGACAGCACTACGCGGTGGTTCGTAGTTTTCACGTTCGGATATCAGCACTCGTTCGGGTGCCGGTAAAGCGCGGCGATCAATTTTTCCACTTGGCGTCAACGGCAGAGTAGCCAAACGCACATAAACCGCGGGTAACATGTACTCGGGCAATCGCGCGGAGAGATTCTTTCTGAGTTGCTCGACGCTGAACGGTTCATCCGCGACAACGGCCCTGAGCCGCTTCAACCCTGGCGTATTATGAGTCTGCGCGGCGAGTGTCTCTTGGAGCCCAGCTTGCTCTTTCCCGCCGTTAGTCTCCTCATCCACTCGCACCGCATAGATGTTGTATAGAGTCGTTCCGCGAAGTGCATCCTCTTGCGCCACTGCCCCGCTATAACCGTGCGCTTCAAGCAATCCTACAATCTCTTCAACCCGGCCATTTAGATCGTGCACCTCGATGGTAAGCTGGCGAATCTTGGACCAATCGTCTTCCTCAATACCGGCGAGCACATCCAACTCACTTTTCTCAGCGTCCACTTTCAGCAGGTCAATGCGCTCAATTTTGTACTCTCGTATTACCTCTGACAGAGTACGCAGTTGACATTGGTAACGCTCGCGCGAAAATTTTCCCGCCAGCATTACGTCCAAATCGCCGGCGTCAATAGCTTGTCCCTGTTGCTGCAGGTACGCCCGGTTCAACTTCTCGTCTTCAGCCGGATCAGCATACAGCCCGGACATCGTAGTTAATTGTGGGTAAAACGTTATCTCCGCCTGCCCCGACTGGCGCGACAATCCACACTGATGCAAATGGACGTCTAACCCGTAATAAGCGGTGTTGTCGCTCAACCGTTCAAACAACGGCGCCACCGGTTCAAAGGCGTGGATGCGTGCCCCGGCACATTCCTCGGCAACGAAGAGTGTGAACATCCCGATATTGGCCCCCACGTCGACGACACAATCACCATCGCGTAGGGAAATGCCGTGACGTAGATAACTGCGATTACGGAAAATCTCTTCGTACAGGATGTCGGTGTCATAGTTGTTTATCTGCTCGACTGCTAGACCGTTTGGCAACTTGTAACGGCCGTCACGTTGGTTACCGACGACATAAGCGACAAGCCGCTTCTCACCTGCTGCATCCTCGCGCGCC
>DAIOGT010000120.1:0-14402 GCA_036745095.1 Pyrinomonadaceae bacterium | reverse complement strand
GGAACCGGGAACTACGATCCGGAACGAATGCGCCGCGACGTGCAGAAGATCGTCGAAACGCAGGTCGAGTTGATGGGTGGTGAGATTCCGTATCGCGACTACACGTTCATCCTTCATGTTCGTGCAGACGCGGGTGGTGGGCTCGAGCATGCGAATTCAACGGCGCTGGGTTATCCGCGTTTTGGTTTCCGTATTCGCAGCGGCGACCGCGCCACGTCTGCAGCGCCCGTTGCCACCGGCACGCCCGAACGTGACTACCGCGGTTTCCTGTCGCTCGTATCGCACGAGTTTTTTCATCTCTGGAACGTAAAACGAATTCGCCCGGACGTCCTTGGACCATTCGACTACACGCAGGAAAACTACACGAAACTTCTTTGGGTCGCAGAGGGCATCACCGATTACTATGCCGATCTGATTCTTCGTCGGGCGGGATTCATCACCGACAGCGAGTTTCTGAGTGCGACGGCGCGAGCGATGCAAAATTTGCAGAACACGCCGGGGCGATTTGAGCAGAGTGTCGAAGAGGCCAGCTTTGATGCGTGGGTCAAGTATTACCGGCAGGACGAGAACTCCGTAAACTCGCAGGTCTCCTACTACGATAAGGGTGCGCTGCTTGGGTTGTTGCTCGACCTGGAGATTCGCAAACGAAGTCAGGGCGCGAAGTCGTTGGACGACGTGATGCGGTATCTTTATGCGGAGTTCTTCAAAAAGAACCGCAACTATGGGCCGGCGGATTTTCAAAAGGCGACGGAGCTGATGGCTGGTTCGAGTCTTGAAGAATTTTTCGCGAAGTACGTGCGCGGGAAAGAGGAACTTGATTACAACGCCGCGCTCGCGGCTGCGGGGCTACGGCTCGATACGACTCCGGCAGCCGATGCGAAAGTGTATTTTGGTGCTGATGTCGCACAGGAAGAAGATCGCCTGATGGTAAGGCGTGTGTATGCGGGCTCGCCGGCTTACGAGCACGGGTTGAACGCGGGCGACCAGATCGTTGCGATCGATAACATGCGAGTGACGAGAGATTTCTTTAATGCGCGGATGGCGGAAAAGAAGCCCGGCGATCTGGTTAACTTGACGATCTTCAGGTTTGACGATTTGAGCACGTTGCTGATCAAGCTCGTCGATCGCCGCGAGAGCACATATCGCATTGTGCCGGTGCCGTCTCCGACGTCGGCGCAGAGACAACTTTATCGAAACTGGCTTGGTCCAGAGTCGAGGCCTTAGTTTGGATCGGGTCAATACCGTGCTCTAAACAAAAAATGGCGTATCAAAACATTCACTTTCGCATCGACGATCGCGTGGCGCGGATCACGTTCGCGAGGCCGCCGCTCAATGTGTTCAACATAGAGATGATGCGCGAGATCGCGAGGGCGCTCGGTGAGTGCGCGCAGCGTGAGCTGGTTGCGATTGTCTTCGATGCCGATAAGACGTGTCGTGCGTTCAGTGCGGGAGTCGCGGTCGAGGAGCATGTGCAGGAAACAATCTTCCAGATGCTCGACGCGTTCCACTCGATCTTTCGCTTGATGGACCAACTGGCGAAGCCTACCATCGCCCTTGTTGATGGCGCTGCCCTCGGCGGCGGCTGTGAACTCGTCGCTGCGTGCGATATCGTGATCGCCTCCGATCGCTCGCGATTCGGCCAGCCGGAGATTAAGCTGGGTGTGTTTCCGCCGGTGGCTGCCGTGCTGTTGCCACGCGTGATTGGTGAAAAGCGAGCACGTGAATTAATTCTTACGGGCGAGATAATCGACGCGGTGGAGGCGGGCCGGCTGGGTTTGTGCAATCACGTTGTGCCGGGCGCACATCTCGAACCAAAACTGCTTGAGGTGGTAGCAAAGTTAAAAGAACTGTCGGGCACGTCGCTGGTCTTTGCGAGACAGTCGCTGGATCTCGGTCGTGGTAAAACATTAGACGCCGCGTTGGACGAGCAGGAAAACATGTACCTGCACGAGCTGATGAAGACTCAGGACGCGAACGAAGGTATAAAAGCGTTCATGGAGAAGCGAAAAGCGATCTGGCGTCACCGTTAACGGTATGAAGAACTTCTCACGCACACGCGCAAAGCTGCAAAGCTTCTTCCTCGCGGCCATCGTCTTAATCTGCTGCGGAGCTGCGGTCGCGCAAACCAAGCCGGCTCGCGCGCACGCGTCTCTTTCGGCTGAAGCGAAAGCCCTCGTCGAACAAGCGATCGGTGTCGTGTGCACGCAAGCGAAACTCGACCCGAAGAGCAGTGTCGCGATTGACGAGATGCAAGCCCGCCCATCGTTACCGGTTCAGAGCCCGGAAGCGCGTTTGGGCGCTGAGCGCGCTCAAAAGCTTCTTCCCGTCGCAAAGGAACTCGTCATCGTTTCGCTGCGACAACTCTCAACAGAATACAACTTTCATACATCTCGAAAGTTCAACGTCCGGCTCCGTCACGCGATCGCGCGGGTAAAGGCCGTCAAACGCGTCAGGCCTGATATGGAATCGCGTGACAACGCCTCCGTCTATCTCAGCCGCCCGCACATGATAACTTTCGGCACGCTCTTTCTCGCTGGTTTGCGTTCCGATGAGGGAATGATCAGCGTGCTGGCCCACGAGCTGATGCACATCGCTGATGGTGATAATGACAGCTTGCGCGCACTTGTTGTTGCTGTTGGGACTAAGGCGTCGGATCTTACAGGGTTGGACGTGCACGGACAGCGCGGCGAAGAGATAACATGCGATTTGGTCGGCGCGATGGCCGTGCGCGCGTACATCGTTAACACGCCGGATTACGAGTCGATCGCGAGACGATTAGCACGCTCGATTCAACACAACTGCGTCGAGCTTGACGAAGGCGACGAAGATCACCTATCGCCGCGTAACACGATCCGCGCCCTGCTCGCGCTTAATCCGCGCCTCGTGCACGAGCTGATAAACGATCGATTTTGATGCCCCGAAGAAGCAGAAAAAACACAAACGATCTGCGGAAGGTGCTTTGTGTCGTTGCCTCGCTTCTGATTTTTGCGGCGGGATGTAAATCGGTTATCGATCGCCAGGACGTGAGGCCGCGCGTCTTGCGCGATGTGCCCGCGCGAAATCTTGCCTATCGACTCGCTCCCGATGTTTCACCACCGTCGACTGACCTTGACGATCTGTTGGATAAGTTTGAAGCAGTCGCAAATGACTTCAGCACGAAGCGCAAAGATGAGGCGCTGCTGCGAACGGTGGTCTCGCCGGATGGGCGACGAGTGCTCGCGGTTTACGGCACTGCTGATGAACCGGGATCGACATTTCGCATCGATCTTTACAACTCTGACGGGCAGTTTCTGCGAAACCTGATCCCGCCTGACCTGTCGTGTGTTTTTCCCGAGACTGTTACTTGGTCGCCGGACGGAAATTTCATCAACTTCATAGCGCACAAACGCACGACGCCGAGTCCGAGCCCGACGCCGCCTAACGAGCCTGAACCGGATCCCGCCGCTTCGCCAATGGCAGCGCCGTCAATTGCTCCGTTGTTTCCTTCGGTGGCGAGTTTCAGCACCGAACAGATCTACATCTGCAATCGCGATGGCTACGATCTCAAGCCGCTCACGTCGCGTGAAGGTTTGATCTACTTTTACTTCGTGTGGGCCCCGGATGGACACGCGATGGCAGCGCTCGCCTGCAAGGAAGATGAATGGAATGCGCGCGAGCGCCAGTACAAAATGCCCGCGGGCAGGCCGCGCGTGATCATGCCTGATGGCAGCGAGCGTTTGCTCGATGATGCTTTGTCGGATGCGTTGCCGGTGTGGTCGCCTGATGCTTCGAAGATCGCTACCGCGTTCGAGACGGATGTCGCCGTTTACGACGCGGGTGGGAAAACGCCGACTCATGCGCGTTTGCCGCTCGCAAATCAATTGATTGCTGCTTCAGTGGAGTATGAGCAAAAGACGAGTGTCAGAAGAACGACGAACAACGACAACGCTAACGCTAACGCAGGTAATCAGCCTGCCAGTTCAACTCCTTCAGCGCCGGCCTCGTTTAATCCGATTGTGAGACTCGATTGGCGCAGGCCGGAAACGCTCTATTTCCAAACCGCGTACGTGCGGCTGATGCCGAACGAAACAATCAATACGTTCCAGCGCTGGCACATGCTGACCATTAGTGCGCAGGCTGCAATCCTCAAGTGATCATCTGCGTCTGCGGAACATGATAAACAGAAACAGTGCGACACCGAGGAGCAGCAGCACGATCGTTCCCGGCCAGATCCAGAAGCCGCCGTCGCTGCTGTAACCACCGACAACGACGCAGCCCGTCGACGACAGGACCAACAGCACCACGATTACACTCTGAGTTATAAAAAGGCGCATGGGTAAACAGGATTACAGGATCTTTCAGAGACGGATTATGTCCGTGAATTCTGAAAGCCCTGTAATCCTCTCAATTGACTTACACCGGGCGTTGTTGAGGCTGTTGTTGGCCCTTGTCTTCCGGCGCCGCCATTTGCTTTGCGGCATCCTGCACCTTATCGAGCGCGCCGCGCGCGGCGTCCTCGACCTTGTCAACGAGCTTCTCACCCGTCTCGCCAATGTATTCACTTTCGAATCGCGTTGACGGCAACACGAGCCCAACGGCCGTGCCCGCCGCGATAGCGACTGCACCTACCGCGAGTGGGTTGTCATGCATCATGCGTTCGAACCGCGTCGTTACTGCCGAAGCACCGTCGCGGGCTTTCGTGCCAAGATCACTCAGCGCGTGTGTCGAACGACTTGCGAGATCGCTCGCCGTTTCTTTGACTTGATTCAAGGCGCCGCCGCTTGCGCTGGTCGTGCGCTGACCATACTGCCTCTGCTTGTATGGTGTTTCTTCGTCGCTGACGCCCATCGAGTAATCGCTGCGTCTTCCCTCCGACAAAGATCTTCGGGTTGAACTCTCGTAGCTTGATCCACGGAAGTTTCGCATCACGAGCATGCCGACGCCGATACCGATGAGCGCCACCGGAATCGGATTACGCCAAACGCTGCCGGCCACTGACGATCCAGCGTCCTTGATCACTGTTCCTGCACGACCCGCTGCGTCAAGGGCCGGCTCCGTCACTCCACTTAGTGTTTCCCCTACTCTTTCCATAACTCTTTCAACCTTTCCTATTGTCGCTTCGCGAACGGTTTCTTTAACCTGGCCCATCAGATGTTCGGGACTGAGCCGCTCCTGAATTTCATTGATCGTCTGACTCATTTCAGCTCTAGTGTCTTCTATCTCCGCTCGCAATTGTTCAGTATTCTCATCGTAATCATCACCGGATGCGGCAGCGATCCGCGATTCATCCGAGTCCGCAGCGATTATTTGATCTGTTCTTTCATCCATGTTGCGTCCTCCTTCAAAGTCTCCACTGTTTCGCGCGGAGTCAAATCCGTTTGTTGAAGCGCCGTCATCGCTTTGCCGATCAACAACCAACCAATGCCCCCGACCACTGCGCCAACGATCAATGCCGCGCCCCAGTGAGGCACGACCGACGCCAACAACATGATCAGGGCCGCCATGATCGCGAGCAGTGCCGCGTAAGCGACGGCTCCACCGATCACGAGATAGCCGACGTTTGTGCCGACGTACTTCGCCTTTCCGGTAATCTCGACCTTTGCGAGAGCAACTTCCTGCCGGACAAGGTTGCCCATCTCAGTTGCGAGATCACCAAATAGATCGCCAAGCGGCCGGTTCTCCAATGAGCGATTTTCATTCATCCGTTGCATAACACACCTCCTGCGTCACTAAATCTGGTTCGGAGGAGTCAGCGGTTGCGCTCCGGACACGTTTGTATTGAACGGCTTGTGCTGGGCTCCGGTATTGAGTGAGCCTTGCGTGCCGCTGTACATGGAACGTCGAGTTCCCATGTTTGTTGAATCGCTCATCGCAGCATCCATGGATGTCTTGATCAAGCGCGCTCCGGCGAACCCCAAAAGAAACGCTCCACCGATCAACAGCGCGGGCTGTCGTCGTCCAAAGCTTTGCACGTCGTCGAGTAGTCGTTTCGGATCCTGCTCACGCAGATAGTTTGCGAGTCGATCGAGACTGTTAGCAGCTTTGTCGCCATACTCGGCGGCGAAACGTGCGATCGGTCCCTGTCCCTCGTTACTCAGAGTTTCACCAAACTGTCTCACAGCGTTGACGACTGTGCTCAACTCAGACACTGCCGAATCTTTTTGACGATTGATCTGCGAGCTTGCTTGTTGTTGAACCTGGTTCACAACCTCACTTGTTGTTTGTTTAGCTTGTTGCAGTAGATCCTGCCCACTTGCGCCCGGGCTTTGTGCGCCGCGGTTCGGTTGCGAACCACCCGTGCCCTGCTGGTGTGGCGCACCGGCCATGCCGTCGTTCTGTTGTGGAGTGATTGCTGCTCCTGGTTTCTGTGAACCCGTTGCGTTTGCGTTCTGTGAACCGCCCTGGTTCTGTGAACTAGTCACACCCTGGCCCGGCGAAGGCGACTCGTCTCCAACCTGCTTCTTGCTCGTTGCCATCTTTGAAGCAGTTGCAGCAGTGCCTTTTGGCTCCCTATCTTTCTTGTCCATCTTAAAAACCCCTCCCTGTGATCGATTCAAAATTACCGTTATCGGTTTTATTGCCTTAGTTAACGATTGAATTATCGCGAAACGACTTTATTGGGTTCAATTTCCTGTGATGAGAAGGGGCAATGAGTCACAAAAAGCACAATTCAAGTACTCATTCGAGCAGGCATGATGTTTGACTGGTATTGAACACATTAATCCATATCCGCAAGGGGGACATCCATGTCTACAAATCAGGAAAGAGGAACGTTAGATCCGGGCGACGCATCGTTGAGAGACGATTTTGAGCATCGGTCGACGCGCTCACGTGGCGCGAATTACTCGATGGAACGAGGAAGACCCGGCTTACCTTCCACGAGTGCAAAACGATTAGCAAAGGGTTTAGGTTGGTTCAGTATCGGCCTCGGTCTCGCAGAGCTGCTTGCGCCGCGCGCCATCGCCAACCTCTCAGGTGTTTCAAACAAACACACAGGTTTAATACGACTGTACGGTCTACGCGAAATCGGTTCGGGCATTACTATTTTTGCGCAGGAGAAGCCGACGGAAGGTGTGTGGTCGCGCGTCGTCGGTGATGCGATCGATCTCGCCAGCCTCGGCGTTGCCGCCACCAACCCGAACGCGAAGATGGGACGCGTTGCCTTCGCCACCGCGAATGTCATGGCCGTTACGGCGCTCGACGTGATGTGCGCAATGCAGCTGAGCAATGGCAAGAATCACGGCATTCACGCAAGCGGCACATGCATCGTTAATCTTCCGCCCGACGAGGTCTATAGCTTCTGGCGCGACTTCCAAAACCTGCCGCGGTTTATGCGACACGTCGAATCTGTCACCGATCTCGGCGATGGTCGTTCACATTGGAAAGTCAAAGGCCCCGCCGGCATGCAAGTGGAATGGGACGCGACGATCATCGCGGACGTTCCTGGCGAAGTCATTACCTGGCGCTCACTCGAAAACTCCGACGTCGATCATGCCGGTGCCGTTCGTTTTGAGCGAGCCGCAGGCGGCAGAGGCACGATCGTCAAGGTCAATCTCGAATACAAGCCAATCGGCGGCGTGATCGGCGCAGCTGTCGCGAAGTTGTTTGGTGAAGAGCCCGAGCAGCAGTTGGATGACGATCTGCGACGGTTCAAGCAAGTTTTGGAAGTTGGTGAAGTGGTCGTCTCTGACGCGACGCTGCTTGGCACGGGCTACATGTCACAGCGACCCGGCCAACCGGCTAGTGCGAAAGAGCTCGAAAAGGTCGAAACGTTGCCAAGCGAGACTGCCACCTACTACGGATCTGAAGGGAGGTACACGCAACGATGAGAGCTAACTGTTGGTATGGCAAAACAACGGTGAGTGTGGAGGAAGTGCCTGATCCACAGATCCTCAACCAGCGCGATGCGATCGTGAAGATCACCGCGACGGCGATCTGCGGTTCCGACCTTCATCTTTACAACGGTTTCATCCCGACGATGCAACGTGGCGATATTCTCGGTCATGAGTTCATGGGCGAGGTAGTGGAAGTTGGTCGCGAAGTGCGCAATTTACAGGTCGGCGATCGCGTCGTCGTGCCTTTTCCGATTGCCTGTGGCAAGTGTTTCTTCTGCAAGGATCAGATGTTTTCACTTTGTGAGAACTCAAATCCGAATGCATGGATGGCCGAGAAGATGTTTGGCCATGCTGCGGCCGGAATCTTCGGTTACTCGCACCTGACAGGCGGTTTTGCAGGTGGCCAGGCGGAGTACGCGCGTGTTCCGTTTGCGGATGTCGGTCCAATCAAGGTGCCGAATCACCTGAGCGATGAACAGGTGCTCTTCCTTTCAGACATTTTTCCGACCGGTTACATGGGCGCGGAAATGTGCGACATCAAACCCGGCGATACGATCGCGATCTGGGGTTGCGGACCTGTCGGGCAGTTTTCGATTCGCAGTGCTTTCCTGCTCGGTGCGGAGCGCGTAATCGCGATCGACCAGGTGCCTGAGCGATTGCGGATGGCCGAACAAGGGGGCGCGGAGACGATCAACTACGAAGAACAGAACGTCTACGAGGCGTTGATGGAAATGACTGGCGGACGCGGACCTGATGCATGTATCGACGACGTCGGCATGGAAGCGCACGCGCCGGGACTCATCTTCGCTTACGATCGCGTGAAGCAGGCGATGATGATGGAAACCGATCGACCGCACGCGTTGCGTGAAGCGATCATGTGTTGCCGTAACGGCGGCACAATTTCAGTGATTGGTGTCTATGGTGGTTTTATCGATAAGTTTCCGATGGGGTCGGTGATGAATCGTTCACTCACGATTAAGACTGGACAGGCGCACGTGCAGAGGTACATGCGGCCGTTGTTGCAGATGATTGAGAACGGCGATATCGATCCGAGCTTCGTTGTAACGCACCGGATGAGTCTTGAAGACGCACCTCATGCGTACGACATCTTCAAGAACAAGAAGGACAACTGCATTAAGGTTGTGCTGTATCCGGATCGAAACGGAATCGGCGCAGCAACGGACGACTCTTTCGTGGTTCACTAAGAAGTAAAGCCACGGATCTGACGGCTTAAATCCGTAAGACCCGTGGCTTTATATTAATGCCCGCTGTCTAAGCGATCAGAGCCCTGTGTTTTCACGATCTTGTTGTAAACGCCAAACAGCAGAAACGGCGCAACCCAATCACCTACGAACAGGCTGGCCTGCTTTTTCCCCATTAACTGTAAAACTGCTGACGTTCCTATCGATCCGAGGGCAGCCCATAGAAAGACGTCGGACGGAAGTTTCGCCGTCTGTTGTTCAATCGTACGCGCAAGCGGACCTTCCGTGTGCTGGGCCACCTGGCTGCGACCTTGTTCGTGACCCATCTGGCTCGTGCCCAAACCAGTTTGTCCCATTGTTGGTGAACTCATTGTTTTTCTCCCCTTGACCTTAATCTTTTAAGTAATTTCAAACCTGTGCGCTATCGAGTACACATTCCGACAGCCAGTTGCGTACGTTTAGAAGATGTTCTTCCTCATGCTCGAGCGCCGTTTCAAACTCCGCCTTCAAGTCGTCGTAGCCGAGATTGTCTGCAAGTTTGATCAATAGCTGCCAGCCGTCGTTGTCAGTCAACTCGGCAGTCAGCATTGCTTGCAAGCACTGAGCCAGTGAACTTCTGGGATCGGTCAAGACCTGAAGAATTCCCATCGAGGTCACCCCCGCGACATCGGCGCAGGGACTTTGCACAGTCGGATCTCCACCAATTTCGGTAATTGCGCGGTTGATCAGCAGAAAGTGCTGCAACTCTTCGCTACCGATGTGTTCGATGTCTTCGAGTGTGGGTCCGGGCGCGGACTCGCCCAGCGTCTGACATTTGTTGAGTAACGCTTCATACAGTCGCGTACCCTGCCGCTCGAAAGCGAGACGCTCGCTCAACTTGTCGAGAAAGACAGCCATGCCGGCTTCCTCTTCGTCGGCTGTGCCTTCTTCGGACGCGGGCATATTCGGCATCGATCCGATCGGGAAACCTTCCGCGATGTACTCGCCGCGATACTCCGCGATATCTTCAGCTCCGCCTTCAGAGCTCGGAGTCGCACTATTTGCTCCTTCGACAATCTCCTCGGCCAGTTCGGGTGATGATTGCATGCCGGTGCGATTACCGGTCATTGCTGGTTGTGTTCCTGATCTTGTCATGCTGATGCTCCCTTTGCGAATGCACTCTTGCTCTCTGTCAACTCGGTTCCGGGCGTCCACGTATAACCTGCCGCGACGGTTTCCGATGGCGACCCTTCGGAGTTCATCTGGTCGCGATACGCGATCGACAACGGCGCGAGCTCCGGCTCCTCGTCCTTGTTTATGAACTGCGTTCCCGCTGCTCGCAAATCGACTTCCGCGTTCAATGTTTCGCGAACGAATTGACGATGGCTTTGATAGTCGATGGGCTCGGGCAGTGTTTGCGGCAAAATCTCGGCAGGATCGCGATTCTCGATTTGCTTGAACATTTCCATCACCATGTGCAGGTGTCCTAGCTCGTAATCGACGAAACGTGTCCAGATTTCCTTCACGCGTGGATTCGTCTCATATTCCATGCAGCCGAAATAGTTGTAGACCTCCATCGCTTCGTGCAGCAGCCATTTCTCGAGTGGCGACTCGCTCGGATCGAGCAACGATTCGTACTGCGTAGTGTGCTGTTCTTCGATTGACGCGATTTCGGCGTAGAGCTGGCGCGCGATCGGGTCGGCAAACATCGGACCAATCGTCATGTAGTAGTCATGAGTCTGATTTTCAGCAGCCGTGATCGTGAGCGCATGAAGTTTTGTTAACGGAGCGGCCGTTTTTGCGTCGTAGTGCTCGCGCAAATCGTCTTCAGGTGCGCGATGTTCGACCATTGTCGGCCGGCCGGGCATGATGTCGCTGTAGTTTTGAATGATGTTGTTTGCGTCGGCTCCCATGACGCGATCCATTAATGCGGAGAACCTGTATAGATGATCGAAGTCTTCGAGCAGTCCGAACCTGTAAACCTGTGCGAGATAATCGTCGGGCTCGCGCAGCGCGACACTCGCAGTCACTTCGATCGCGACTTGTTCAAAACCGATCGTCGTTTCGAGTGGCGATAGATCCGCGGGTAATAGCCAGTTGACCATGGTCTGCTGGTGTTGCTCGACGCGGCGGACCTTTGCGAGCGCCAGACGCATTTCGCTGTTCAACATGCGCGCCATGGCGTGTGACGTGCGGATTGCGTTGGCCTCGAGGCCGTTCATGAGAATGATGCGCACGCGTGTGAACGCATCGTCATCGAGTTTGCTTGTTGGTGCTTGCACCAGATCTCGCCAGGTAAAAAGTTGCTGGTCGAGTGGTGTTCCTTTTTCCTTAAAAATGTCGAGAGTCATATCGCTCCTTTATCGCGATTGCGCGTTCGCCCGAAGACACGTCGACGCTGCGTAACGCGCGCGGTTTTAGTTTTCACGTGTATGCGGCGACAGTAGGAGAAGTGAGGGATCAGTTCTGTACGGTTGCAGACGGTGAGATTAAATGTGTCGTGTTGGGAAACGTTTCGTGATGATTGAAAAATCTGCGCTCAAAATCAGCGAACTCTGTGGCCGGATTAAGGACCGAACCGGCCACGGTATTCGGTGGAGAAGAGGAAGCCAAAGATCATGTGCCTGAAGTTGCCCGGATCGTCGGTCAGGGTTGTGATCCAATTGTTATAACCAATCGGGTCAGGATCACGCCGCAGGTAGCCGAAGTACTGCATTGCGACGAAAGCCCTAATAAAGAGCTGGTCTTCGACAACTTTACTCTCGACTATCTCACGCAACACTTGCCCGCGCGTCTTCTGCTGCGTGTCAAGTGCCGCTATCAACTCAGCCTTGTTGCTCAACGTGATCTCTGCATTCTGTTCGAGAGCATTTACATACGCGGAATTGTCCAACCCGTTATATCGACTCGTGAATTCACTCCGCTTCACAAACGCGTCCGTGTAAGCCGTTTTGCTGAGTAGTTCTGACTCGGGTGACTGCGGACCTCCGACCTGCGACATGTCAGGCACAAACTCCGCGTACAACGGCCGGCGATCAAGGCCGACCTCGTAGAAACGATAAGCCCAGTAACCACGACCACGAAATTCGTCTGACAAGAAGAAACCTGCCGAGACGTGTACGCGGTCGCACGAGGGATTATCGGTTTCGCCAAAGCCACCGTTGGGACAGGAGCTCAGCGTCGCCACCCAATTGCCGAAGCCAATCGGATCCGGCAAGCGCCCGAGAAAATCGATGTATTGCTGGGTCACGAAAGGTTCTATGCCGTCGATCGGGTTTTGTGTGGCGGGCGTTGTGTCGTTGTCATTAATAGTTACCGTGATACTTGCAGGCGAGCCCATCTGTGCTCCGACTGGCGTCGTGAGAGTGAGCGTGAACGTTTCGTCACCCTCGACGTTAACGTCGTTCACGATCGGAATCACGATCGACTTACTTGATTCACCCGCAACGAATCGGAGCGTTCCGGCTGCTGAGCCATAGTCGCACCGCTCGGAGGCCTTACCGTTGACAACGCTACACGCTGCCAGCCCGGCCGTATCTGCCGTCGCAAAATTGACTATCGCGGGACCCGCGACATCGCCCTCACGCGTTACAACGATATTCAGTGCCGCGCTGCCTTCGCTGACCGTAGACGTCGCCGAAGTAAACCTCACGGCATTTTTTCTCGTAGCCGTGAATGTAAGGAATTGATTGCTCGTCAGTATCGGAATCGCGATTTGAGCAAACGGCGATTGCACATCGATCCTTGGCTCAAAAATAAATGTCGATTGGTCGGGGACCGTAACCGTGTAGCCTCTGTTTGATCTTCTTTCACCGAAGCTGAAAATTCCGTGTGCCCCTGTGAGAGTGGACGCGAATTCAGGTTCGCTCGAAAGATCGACGCGAATTCCGCTCAGTTCCACACCGGTGGCAGCCTCTATTACGCGTCCAGCTATCACATTCGAGGGCTGTTTAGTGCCGACAAAATCTACCACTTCATTACCCGCTAAACTCTGAATCACTTTTGATGTCGGAACGAAATCGTAAAGTGTCGACGAATCGGGAGTGACGATGTACGTGAAGCCTCTGGACAAGTTTGTAAAAGAATAGAAACCATTTTCATCAGTGAACAGTTGATTTCCCTGCGAGCCTGGCGAGCCCACAATGATTCTGATCCCTACGAGCGGATTGCCGGTGTTGTCTTTCACGTGGCCCGAGATGCTGGCGGGCACGAATGTTCCAACGAAGTCCAGACCGGTGATGTTGGCGTTAGTAATCGTCACCGTGCGGTTCGGGGGGTTGAAGTCGAGAGCGGCGTTGATGGGCGTCAACGTGTACTCGCCCGCCGGCAGGTTGACGAATTCGTAGTTGCCATTAACGTCGGCGTTAATCCGGGCCTTCACTGGGCCAGTCAACTCCACCTGCGCAAAAAATAGCGTTGTGTCGAAGATCAATTTTCCCGACAACGAGAAAGTCGGTACAGGTGTCGGTGTTGGCGTGGGATTCGCATTTGGCAAGCGCTGCCAACTGGGTGTGATATCGAAAAAACTAAAATTATTGCTGTTGGGACATTTGAGATCAGTGTTATCGATGTTGACAGTGCAGATCGTTCCCGGCGAGATCATCATCACGATCGAACGCCCATCGGGAGACCAGTACGGTGAGTAGGAGTCGAAATTGAAGAGCTTTCTCAGATTGGATCCATCGGCGTTCATCAGGTGCGTGCTGCCGAAAACGGTGCCTTTGTATCGCGTGAAGAGGATCTTCGTGCCGTCTGGTGACCAGCGCGGATCGTAGTCGGCGGTACTTCCATTCTGCGTCTGCTGCACGGTTGTTAGTTGTTGCTTTCCCGTACCATCAGCGTTTATTACGAAGATTTCCGTAGCGTTTGAATAGACGAACCTCGTTCCGTCCGGTGACCAGTCAACTGCCCATAAGAATGTAGGACTGCCGGGCAGGCGGTAGCTGCCGCTCCCATCCGCGTTGGCGATATGGATAGTGTGAAGGGTGTCCTCCGATGGTCCACCGGCGCCGATGTACGCGATTTGAGATCCGTTAGGCGACCAGGTGAGGGTGCGATTGCGCTCCGAAACGTTGTTGACGATATTCACGAGGCCGGTGCCGTCAGCGTTGATGACTTTGATCTCATTTAAGCGAGAACTATCGTTAAAAATCTGAAAAGCTAATTTGGTGCCGTCAGGAGACCACTCCGGTGTTCCCGCTCCCGAGTTGATAGGAATGCCGGGGAACAACTTCTCGTCGGTTAAGTCCGATTTCGCGGTGTAGATCCCACTCGGCTCCGGGTCGAGCGGGAAAAATTCTCGTTTGAACGCGATGAGGCCGTTGGATTTTTGAAGAATCGGATCTGTAGCTACAGTAACGGTTGCCGTCGACGAGTTGTTTGACGTATCCGGATCGGGAACGGGCGA
>DAIOGT010000119.1:3752-14410 GCA_036745095.1 Pyrinomonadaceae bacterium | reverse complement strand
CTTATCGAGAGAAGTCAGCCGGCAGTACAAGCAATATCGCAGATGCTGAGCCGGGAAGTAGCTGAACTCACGGAACGGGCAAGGTCCCTGCTGCTGCCCCAAACCGCGAGCGCAAAGCTAGCAAGACTGTTGCTGGAATGGTGCGAACAGTCCGGCACTAGCAAATCGGACACGATAGAGATTAGCAGGACCTTTACGCAGGAAGAGATTGCACACATGATCTGCACATCGCGGGAGACAGTCACGCGGATGCTGTCAATTTTTGTCAGGCGCAAAATAATTCACGTCACATCTGACAGCATCTTTATTTCCGATCTCGCAGCTCTGCAAAAGATCGCGGCTGGTTAAAGAGCTTGACGCCCCGCGTTTGTTAAGTTCATGATTGGCGCACTGACTGTGACGGTCATCACATCCTTCTAAAGGTCGAATACCTACAATGTTCGGTCTCAGGGTCAGGTAATCGCGAAAAGTTGAGGTGGCTACAAAATGCATAGATTAATCAAGGCAGTCTTGATCTGCGGATTTGTTTTCGCGGCACTAGGCTGGTTCAGCTACGACAGTTCCTCTCAATCCGTCCAGAACAGCCCTGCCCAACTCGCGAAGCACAATGCGGCGGACTACGTTGGGACCGACACTTGTAAAACCTGCCACGAGGATCAGTTCAAGAACTTTTCACACACTTCGCACGCTCAGCTTACAAAAATTGGAAGTTGGAAGGACAAAGTTACGGGTTGCGAATCGTGCCACGGTCCCGGGAGAGCCCACGTTGAGGAAGGCGATCCGAAGAAGATTATTTCTTTCAAGAATAAATCCTCAAAGGAAACCTCGGAGACGTGTTTGACCTGTCACTCAGGGAGAGAGGAACACAACAACTTCCGCCGCGGCGAGCACTGGCGCAACGACATCGGTTGCATGGATTGCCACACAGCGCACTCGCCCGAAACCGGCCGGCAACTGGCGGCTTCGAATGTCTTCATCTCACCTGCAAACGCGCAAAAGCCCGGGATATCGAGTGTGAGGTTGCTCAAGGACAGCCAGCCACAACTCTGTCTGGGCTGTCATAGTGAGGTAAAGCACCAATTCACTTTGCCCTTCCATCACAAGGTCCTGGAAGGGGCGATGAAGTGTAGCGATTGTCACAATCCGCATGGTGGTTTTGAATTGAAGCAAACGAGACTGGCCACTGGCGCCGACGCCTCTTGCCTGAAATGTCACGTCGATAAACAAGGGCCTTTTGTTTATGAGCATGCACCGGTTAAAACCGAGGGCTGCGTCTCTTGTCACACACCACACGGTTCAGCTAACCCGCGTATGCTGACTACCAGTCGTGTAGGACAACTCTGTCTGACGTGTCACAGCGTGGCCCATGGTGTGGGTGCTGAAGAGCCTGCTGGTCCGCAGCATAATCAGAACGCGCAATATGCGAACTGTACGAATTGTCATATCAAGATTCATGGTTCGCGAACGAGCCCGGTGTTTTTCCGTTAGCCCTGGTAGTAGGACGCCGGCTGTCGAATCACTAACCGTGTGAGGATTGGCCCATGAGGACACAAGAAAAATTTTCAGCGCGCATAATCGGATTGATACTGGTCCTGATGGCCGCTACGAGTTTGGCTGCGGCGCAAACGTCACCGACACCGTCACCTTCCCCAAAGAAGTCCGACGATACCGTTATTGACCAGGGCGAGGACGCCGGCGATTTCATGGTCATCTCCAGCCTGGAGCTTGGCTACCGCGGCCTGCGTGTTAACGGCGACCTCAACAAGTATCAAAGTGATCTGAACTACAAAGCTGGTCCGAGACTGTTTGACAGCTCGTTCCTGTTGAAATCAAAAGATGGCCAGGACAGCGGTATGTTCGAAACTTTTCTGGTCACTGCGACGGGCTTTGGAGCCGATCCGCACGGCCACGTCCGCGCAAGTGTAGAAAATCCTGAGTGGTATCGCTTCGATGCCACCTATCGTCGCTTTAAATACTTTCGATTCCTGAATAATTTTGCGAATCCAAACTGGGTATTTAATCCGGCCCAGTTTAGTGTCCCACCTAAGCTGACGACCGGAGAACACGGATACGACACAAGGATACATTTGGGAGATTTTGATCTCACCTTGCTCCCGAAGAATGAGCGGATTCGATTCAATATCGGCTACTCGCCCGAACGTTATAGTGGGCCGGCATTCACGAACTATCACGCCGGCGGAAACGAATTCAACCTGCTCTCGGAAGTCAGAACGCGCGCCAATGATTTCCGCGTGGGAGCTGATGGC
This sequence comes from Pyrinomonadaceae bacterium, assembly GCA_036745095.1. Lineage (GTDB taxonomy): Bacteria > Acidobacteriota > Blastocatellia > Pyrinomonadales > Pyrinomonadaceae > PSRF01. The sequence continues at coordinate 12,143 of DAIOGT010000119.1, read as the reverse complement.
CGTGTTGGTCCACTAAACTTTTCATTCCTGCAAGGGTTTCGTCGTTTTCGTGACGACACCACGATTGATTCGGGAGTCAATCCAGGCATAAACGTAAACCCGGCCGCTGCGAATCTGACCACCTTCCTACGCGACGAACCGGCCCGCGGCAGCGTTAATTACACTCGTTTGAGCTTGCAGACGCTTGTAGCTGAGAGACTCGACATCACCGGCCGCATCATCTATAGCAACGCCAAACAAAATTATTCACTTATCGAGGCCTTTACCGGACGAAACTGGAATCCGCGCATAACGGGATTCCCTCCAGCGCCGCCGGGGGCCACTCCAAACATACTCAACCTGGGCCAGTACAACTTGATTGGCGATTCCGAACGACCGAACTGGCTGGGGGATTTGGGCCTTACCTTATTGGCCACGAATAAGTTTCGGATCTCGAACACCGTCAGAGTCGAGACCTTCGAGATCAACGGAGCCGCAGTGTTCAGTGATTTCTTCTCCGTAACGCGCGGCACGAGAACCGACACGATTGGGTTCAATAATCGCGACGTCACCACGAGTGTGGATTACCGAAAGATCCAGAACACAATCGAAGGCGATTATCAATTTAGTCCCCGCTATTCGATCCATCTAGGCTATCGCTACGGGCACCGGAATGTGGATGAGTCCATCAGCGGATTCAATCTCGGAACGAACGCGCCGGCTGCAATCGCCCCTATCACTATCAGCGAGGCCAACAACACCCACGCCATCCTGGGGGGCTTCAAGGCGCGACCACTGTCGGAATGGACTCTCTATTTCGATGCCGAGCGCGGCACCGCCGACAACGTATTCACGCGCATTGGCAATTACGACTACACCAACATTCGCTTTAAGAGTCGTTACAAACCAACTTCGCGAACCGCTTTCAATCTGGCGGTAATAACCAAAGATAACGCCAATCCATCAGAGATCGCCGGAGTTTCCCTCGAGGATTTTGGGGTAAGTATCAAGTCGCGAATCTTCACTTCGTCACTTGACTGGACCGCGTCGTCGAGATTCTCGCTGAGCACCGGCTACAACTATCACTGGATAAACAGCAAGGCGATCATCGAGTATTTCTTCAACAACGTTCGGCATCCGTTCGGTAACAACCTGTACATCGTAAGAAATAACTACTTCTTTATCGAATCGGTGGCCCAAATCGCTCCCCGAGCGACCTTGTTTACCGGCTATCGAATCAATAAAGATACTGGACAAGGCAACCGCGTTGCCGATCCGACCGGTAATCCCGGAACGCTGATCGCGTCCTATCCAATGAGCTATCAATCGCCGGAAGCGCGATTGGCAATCAAACTGCATCACCGGCTTGATTGGAACATTGGATACCAGTACTACAAGTACAACGAAAGCACTATAGTAGGACCACGGCCGCAGAACTATAACGCGCATCTGCCTTATACGTCATTGCGCCTCTATTTCGGCCGCAGAGAATAGATCGGAAATTTGAGACCATCTTGTAAGACCTATTGAATCCCGAAACTTTGTCAAACGTTTTAGACAAGGTTTTGGGTTTCACAGGATTTATAAGATGCGGCTTTGCATCTACGCGTGCTAAAACTAGCAACACTCGTAATGATTGGCCTTGTTCTGTGCGGCATTCCAGCCGTGGCTCAAAGACGCGTTCAATCCCGCACTAACTATTCTGAGTTTTCCCATACTACTCACGTCACCAAACAAAAGCTGGAATGTAATGCGTGCCACAAGTTTCCCACTGCTAACTGGAAGGAAGTTCGCAAAGGCGACGCCGCTTTTCCCGATGTGGCTGAGTTTCCTCAACATGACGCGTGTCTAAATTGTCACCGGCAGCAGTTCTTCGCCCGCGAGCGACCGGCGCCGCGAATTTGTTCGAATTGCCACGTCGCAGTAACACCACGCAATACTGTGCGATTTCTGTTTCCGAGTCTGGGCGACGTCACTGATGTTGCAAGACCGCGGCGTGACCGCGCGAGCGAGTTTGCAGTTCATTTTCCACACGAAACACACCTCGAGGTAGTGGGCCGCAATGCTCCGGCTCTCGAAAGGGACTGGACCACACGGTTTGTTTTAGCTTCATGGAAAAACCAGCAGCAGACGAAACCTCCGTCGAACTGTGGGATTTGTCATCAAACCTATCAGCCGCAAGGCGAGTCGAGCGAAGAGTACGTAACCAAGCCGCCGAAGAATCTGGGCGACGCATTCTGGTTGAAGAAGGGCACATTCAAGACCATTCCCACCAGTCACACAGGCTGTTTCACATGTCACAACGCTGATTCGGGAATCGCGCCGACTTCGTCTGATTGCCAGGTCTGTCACAAGCTACCGAGTTCGGCTGTGAAAATGAATAATGATTTTGATCCAGCGATGGCCAAGACAATGGGAATCGTCGATCGCGTCATGCTGAAGGCGTGGCAGGGGCGCGTCTCTGCCGGTGCTTATCGCCATGAAGGCGGCATGCATCCGGACCTGGCTTGCACTGACTGCCATGCGCCGGCGCGAATGAATACAGTAGATCCGCAGACACTAAAAGTTCCGGTACGTTCGTGCGGCGGCGCTGATGGTTGTCATGTGACGGCAACATTGGATGAAGGTGGAGCTCTGAATTTCGAGATCGAACAAAAGAAGAAAAATCCAAATTTTGTTTGCACGAAGTGTCACAGCGTTTTTGGTAAGCAAAGTGTGCCGGCAAGCCACACGAGCACGATCCCGAAAGCGTCGCAGTAGGACCAGGAACAGTTTCCTGAGGTAAGAAAATGAAAATCTTAACTATTCTGGCTCTATCTCTCGTGAGTGTGATACTGATTTTGGACTTCAGTTCATCATCCAACACAGCAGCGCAGGAAGGAAAGAAGCCACCAGACGTTATCGTACTGGGACCGCAGGCAAAGTTAGGCGGCGTAAAGTTTAGCCACACCGATCACGCCACCAAGAATCGCAGTGTCGATGGAACCAAGCCGATTGCCTGCGTCGAGTGTCATCACACGGCGCAACCGGCAACCGAAGCTGCCAAGCATCCTCCCCACAAGACTGCGTGGCCGGCTGATAGGACCACGACCTTGACCGCTGACCTCTTCGAGAAAGATCCCAGCGCGCCTCCAGTAAATCTGTGCCGCGATTGCCATGCTCGGGCGGACGAGAAGTCAAAACTGTTGCCTGCGCTGCCGCAGATCAAGGTGGAAGGCAGCGCCGAGCCCGTGACGTTGAATAGCCAGCAGGCCTTTCATCGAAATTGTGGCGGATGCCATGATGAAATAGCCAAGACGAAAGAGACCACCGCGCCGACGTCCAAAAAGTGTGTGGCGTGTCACAAGAGAAGCCAGGCTTAAAGGCTGGAAGTTCGGTTACCAGTGACTACTGTCCGTGGGAACTTACTGACCAGCTGAGCAAAAATACGCTGGCGTAAAGATTTCCGGCGTTATTTGATAGCAAATTGGCACGGCATGAACGTTGCCCCACCCTCGATCGACAGCGATATTGCGCCGTCGAGATTGAGAGAGAGGTTGGGAACATGAAGACACTTAAAGTGGTGATGCTCGCCACCATGGCAGCTGTGCTTGTTGCTGGATTCGCACTGATTTCTGCGGGAGTCCGGGCGAATCAAGATCAGTTTGATGCGACTGCCACCTACAAGGCGAAATGTCAGGCTTGCCATGGCGCCGCGGCGGAAAAAAAGTTTGACGTAGCCGTACCAGAGGCCGACCTTGTGCAGATTGTGCTTAACGGTAAAAAACCCGAGAAACCTCCTAACATGCCGGCCTATGGAGACAAAGGGATTACTGAAGAACACGCTAAAGCACTCATAGCGCATATGAAATCGTTGAAAAAGTAAGTACGGATTTAAAATTTAGACGGCCACGGAAAGGCACAGAAAGGCACAAACAAGTGAACTCACTTGTTCTGTGCATTTTGTGCGTTTTGCGGGTTCTGGCTTGTGGATACTCGATGAGGCATTGCCTAAATCTTCTTGCAGTGCTCGCTGCGTGGCTGATGATTTCAGTTTGCGCACACGCGCAATCTCCGTCACCCAGCCCTACTGCAGCTCCAGACGCATCACCAAACCTTCAATGCCAGGGCTGTCATGCGCCGGGCAAAGCCCTGCCATACCTGGGCGGCGCCAAATTTCATGCGGACGCGCACACAGCCTACGATCGCGGTTTTCACGCACAGGGAATTCAAGGTGGGCGCAAGGCAGCGACCTGTATTGATTGTCACACCAGAAATGGCGATATGACGACCATCCTTACTGCGAGTGATCCAACTTCAACAATCAATCGCACTAACATCGCTGAAACCTGCGGCCGTTGTCATGGTGACAAGTCAGTCATGCAGGGCAGTGGCATCAGTGCGCGTCCATTTCTCTCCTACAGAGAAAGTGTGCACGCGAAAGCCATCGCGCAAGGCAATACGAGCGCTGCTGTTTGTACGGACTGTCACAACAGCCACGACATCCTCCCCGCTTCTAATCCGCAATCACCCATCGCCAAAGTCAACATCCCCTTCACGTGCAGCAAGTGTCACAAGAGTGAAAGCGCCGAGTTTATGCAGAGCATTCACGGACAGGCAGTGACGCGTGGTGTATCGCGATCTCCCGTGTGCACTGATTGCCATGGGATTCACAATATCGTGACACCAGTTGACGCAGACGGCACAACGGCATCTGCGATGGTCGCGACTGAAACTTGTGCGCGATGTCATGAAGGCGTCGCTCTCACTAAGGAATTTGGAGTCGCCGGCGAGCGAGTAAGTAGTTATAAGGACAGCTATCACGGTCTCGCGTCGCGAATGGGTTCGAGAACCGTGGCAAACTGTGCGAGCTGTCACGGCGTTCACAACATCCTTCCCTCCTCTGATCCGAAATCGATGATCAGCACCGCGAATCTGCCGCAAACGTGCGGACAGTGTCATATCGGAGCAGGCGTTAACTTTGCCACAGGCAGGATTCACTTGACGTCTGAGTTAGTGGCTGCAAACGGCGCACGAAACATCGGTGCGATTGGAACTCGGATCGTGCGGTGGATTTACCTTCCGCTAATCGCGCTTGTGATTGGCGGTATGGTCATTCATAACGGACTGATTTGGGCGCGTAAAGTTGCAGCGAGAAAACGCGAGGCACGGCCCATTGTGCGTCTGAGTTTCAATCAGCGCGTGCAACACTGGTTGCTGCTGACGAGCTTCATTGCGCTGGTGCTGAGCGGCTTCGCGCTTCAATACCCCGATTCGTGGCTTGCTTTGATGCTCGGTGGGAACGAATACCTGCGACGGATTATTCATCGCATTGCCGCGGTGATCATGCTTGCGGTTGGCGTTTATCATGTCGCTTATCTGTTCCTTTCGAAAGAAGGCAGGCTGTGGTTGAAAGACATGATGGTCAGAGCAAAAGACTTCAGAGATGTGATCGGCAACCTCGCTTATTATGCCGGCGTTTCAAAAGTGAGACCGAGAATTGCGCGCTTCGGTTACGCAGAAAAAGCCGAGTATTGGGCTGTCGTGTGGGGCACCTTGATCATGGGCCTTACGGGGCTGATGCTTTGGTTCAAGCTCGGCTTTTTCGAATTTCTGCCACGCTGGGCCATCGACATCGCGCTGGCCGTGCATTTCTACGAGGCGGTGCTGGCGACGCTGGCGATTATAGTATGGCACTTCTATCACGTCATTTTCGATCCGGATGTGTATCCGGTAAATTTTGCTTTTATCGATGGCCGCATGTCTGAAGATCTTTACCGCCACGAGCATGAGCTGGCTTACGAGGAAACGAAGGATCCAAAGGGAACGGAAGAGAACCCAGGTAACACATGAGTGAAGTGGAAAACATAAAAACGAAAGCGCCGAGTCTTTTTCGAAACTACATCAGTTTCGTGGGCGCCGCGATTGCCAGTGCTGCGCTGGTAAGCGTCGTGCTGCTGTTTCTGGTTGAGATCACCTCCAAGGCGGAGAACCCGTATCTGGGCATCCTCACTTACATAATCTTTCCCTCAATTCTCATACTGGGCTTATCTATCATGATGCTGGGCAGGTTTCTGGAACGGAGGCGCCGGCATAAAGCATCACCGACAGAAATTAGCCCATACCCAAGGCTCGACCTTAATGACCCTCGAGCTCGCCGCGCGTTTTTTGTGTTCCTGTTGATTACGTTTGTCTTTATCTCTGCTAGTGCTTTTGGAAGTTACAAGGCCTATGAATACACGGAATCAGTATCATTCTGTGGTGAAGCGTGTCACACAGTTATGAAACCTGAGAACGTTGCCTACAAAGCGGGCGCGCACGCTCGCGTAGGCTGCGTCGGTTGTCACGTTGGTCCTGGGGCCGGCTGGTATGTGCGCTCAAAACTCTCAGGCGCATATCAACTCTATTCGGTGACTTTCAATAAGTTTCCCCGGCCAATAACCACACCTGTTCACAACCTGCGGCCAGCGCCAGAAACATGCGAACAGTGCCACTGGCCGGAGAAATTCTTCGGCGCGCAACTGAAAGTGTTCAATCACTATGCCTACGATGAAAAGAACACGCATAGGCAAACGCGCATGCTGATCAACGTTGGTGGCGGTAGTCCCACTACCGGAGTGGTGGCCGGAATTCACTGGCACATGAACATTGCCAATAAGATCGAGTACGTATCCGTAGACGATAAACGCCAGGTAATTCCGTGGATACGCATTCGGGACGCAAAAGGAAAGATTACCGAATACCACGATCGCACTCGTCCACTTACACAGGAGCAGATTAGCGCAGCCAACAAGCGGCAGATGGACTGCGTGGACTGTCATAATCGCCCGGCCCACGCCTATCTTCCGCCGGACACGGCACTGGACCAGGCGTTCGCCGCGGGCAGACTCGATCCCTCGTTACCGTTTCTCAAGAGACAGGCAGTCGAGACACTGAACAAGAGTTATACAACGGAAGATGAGGCAGTTCGAGCAATAGCGGATGGGCTTGACCGATTCTACCAAACCAACTACAGCGAGCTATACGCGCAAAAAGGTGACGCCATCAAAGGAGCGATCAGCGAAACGCAACGCATCTTCAAGACCTACTTTTTCCCGGAGATGAAAACAAATTGGGAAACTCACCCGAATAACATCGGGCATCTTTACTCGTCAGGTTGTTTTCGTTGTCATGACGGCGAACACGTGAGTAACGACGGCAAGGTGATTAGAAACGACTGTAACATTTGTCACACCGTAATCTACGATTCGGCCAACCCGGCCGCCTCGGTAAAAATCGGCTCCTTTCAGCATCCGGTAGATCTTGGTGGCCTCAGCGACCGAAAGTGCGAAACATGCCACAAGGCTAACAAGCCATTTCAACACCCGGTTAATCTCGGCGACATCTCAATGTTTCAATGCGTCGAATGCCATCCAAAGAACCCTTAGGGAACGTCCGAACGACTCCGCGTGGTGAGTGATTTTCTCGATACGCGAAGTTGATGCCAGGAACAGACGGGAGAAACGAATGATGAACAATTCACTGCAGGACACCACTGCGGCCAGTGTTGGGCCATCTGCTTCACCGACTAGACGCCGTTTTCTGGACTACTTACTGGGCACAAGCGCCATTGCGACATTAGGGGCGATCGTTTACCCCATAATCCGCTTCATGTCGCCACCTCACGTAATCGAGTCTACTGAAAGCTCTGTGATCGCGGCCAAACTAAATGAAGTACCGGTTAATTCGGGTAAGATTTTTAAGTTTGGGAGCAAGCCTGGAATTCTGGTGCGCACCGACTCGGGTGAACTGAAAGCGTTTTCAGCCGTGTGCACTCACCTCGACTGCATCGTCCAGTATCAGGCTGAAACAAAACATATCTGGTGCGCCTGTCATAACGGGCACTACAATCTGAACGGTAAAAACATTGGCGGTCCTCCACCGCGTCCGCTTGAAGAATTCAAAGTGAACACTCGCGGGGACGAGATTGTCGTATCCAAAGCATAAAACTATGCGAGCAAAAGCGATGCAAGAGTGGCTGGATGAACGCTTATCGATCAGTGCGCTGTCCGATATGGCCCGCAAAAAAGAGGTGCCGGTCCACCGTTATTCAATCTGGTACTACTTCGGTGGCATGACACTCTTTCTTTTTATCGTACAGGTAGTCACCGGAATTCTGCTGCTGCTCTACTACCGTCCCAGTGCCGAGAATGCCTTTGAAAGCGTGCAGTTCATTATTACTGAAGTGCAGTTTGGCTGGTTGATCCGGTCGATCCACAGTTGGTCTGCCAACTTGATGATCGCTACTCTCTTTATCCACCTCTTCAGCGTATTCTTCCTGCGCGCTTACCGTCGTCCGCGTGAAATGACGTGGGTGAGTGGCGTCGTTCTTTTGTTCCTCGCAATCTGTTTCGGATTCAGCGGATACCTTTTACCGTGGAACCAGCTTGCCTT
>DAIOGT010000119.1:2292-3652 GCA_036745095.1 Pyrinomonadaceae bacterium | reverse complement strand
AAAGATGAAGTTCATTCCGAACTTTCTGCTTCGCGACGTGATTGGCTGGATTCTGGCTATTGGTGTCCTCGCAGCACTGGCTGCTCTGTTTCCGTGGGAACTGGGCGAAAAAGCAGATCCATTTGCTCCCGCGCCGGCGGGTATTAAGCCCGAGTGGTATTTCCTGTTCATGTTTCAGACCCTGAAGTATCTGCCGGCAAAGATCCTCGGCATGGACGGCGAAGTGCTCGGCATTATGGCCTTCAACGTTGTCGCATTGCTCTTGTTTATCGTGCCTTTCGTGGACCGCGGTCCGGAGAATCGGAGGCGCACACTAATCTTCAACATCATTGGCGTGCTCGCACTTCTCTACATCTTGGTAATGACAATCATCGGATACGTGACGTAACGAGGTGATGAGAATGAATCGTGACGAACACAATACCAGTTCCCTCGCGCCCGTGCTGGTGGCCGCGCTTATGGTGTTAACACTTTTCACTCTGGCGTCAGCGCAAAAAAAGAATTCCTGCTTCGACTGCCATGTGAAGTTAGATGATCCGAGGCTGAGTACTCCGGCCAAGCTCTTTGAGCACGACGTCCATCGAAGTCGCGGTCTCGCATGTAACGATTGTCACGGTGGCGATCCGAATGCTGACACCAGTGAAGCAGCGAAGGACCCAAGCAAAGGCTATCTTGGAAGACCAAGGGCGGTGGACATCCCTGCCTACTGTGGCAAATGCCATAGTGATGCAAACCTGATGAAGAAATTCAATCCTTCATTGCGCGTGGACCAGGAAAACGAATACTACACCAGCGTTCACGGCAAACTACTCAGGAGCGGCGAGCAAAAAGTTGCGACTTGTATCAGTTGTCACACAGTTCACGGCATCAGGGCGGTTAATGATCCGCTTTCGTCAGTCTATCCCTTAAACGTTGCTGACACCTGCGCGAAGTGTCATGCCAACGCTGATTACATGCGCGCCTTCAAGATCCCGTCCGATCAAGTTACCAAGTTCAAGACGAGCGTTCACGCCAAAGCTCTATACGAAAGACAAGATCTATCGGCGCCGACCTGTAACGATTGCCATGGTAATCATGGCGCCGCTCCGCCGGGCATAGCTTCCGTCGCAAACGTCTGCGGACAATGTCACGCACGACAAGCGGACCTATTTCAAACCAGCGCCCACAAAGCTGCTTTTGACCAGCAGGGACTTGCGGAATGCATCACCTGTCACAGTAATCACGACATTGCCACCCCCACTGATCAAATGATCGGCACAGAACAGGGCGCGCTATGCATCAACTGTCACACGAACGGAGATAAAGGGTTTGCCGTAGCCGGCCACATGCGTTCACGCATCGACAACCTGATCGCCAGCAT
>DAIOGT010000119.1:0-2192 GCA_036745095.1 Pyrinomonadaceae bacterium | reverse complement strand
GGTTTGCCGTAGCCGGCCACATGCGTTCACGCATCGACAACCTGATCGCCAGCATAGATAAGTCAACCGAGATCCTCACTGTGGCCGAGCGCAAGGGAATGGAAGTGAGCAAACCGAAGTTTGAATTGAAGGGCGCAACGGACGCTTTGACGCACGCTCGCGTGCTGATTCATTCTTCATCTGTGACTGAATTCGACAAAGTCGTCGGGCCTGGTCTCGAAGTGGCAGGCAAGGGGCATCAAGCGGGATTGGACGCACTGGCCGAGCTGAATTTCAGACGCAAAGGTCTCGCGGTATCGCTGGTCTTCATTCTTTTTCTTGCGCTGCTCGTGTATCTGAAGGTCAGGCAAATTGAAACAAGGGGACCGATCACAAAGTAACGATCGCCAATGCAAAGAATGAGAAAACTTCAACTCGCGATGATATGCGGAGTGATTGTCTTGACTCTGGGATACGTCCTTCAATCCGGCGCAACGACGTCATCCACGACGTCTGAAGTTGATCAGCAGCAGAGTCAGGCAGCCGAAGGTGTAGATTATTCGAAGTTTGTGCACAGCAGCAAAAATCATGCGCGCTTGCCGTGTCTTCTTTGTCATCGTCGCGAAAGCAATTCAGCGCGACCGGAGTTGCCGGGCAAGTCGCAACACGCACCTTGCACGGGCTGTCACGCGCTGCAGTTTTCGGATTCAAACAGCCCGATTTGCACTATCTGCCACACAGACGTGAAGTCTGGAGCGTTAAAATCTTTTCCGCGGCTAAAGAGTTTCAATATGAGGTTCGACCACGCACGACACGTGAGAATGCAGGGTATTAGCTGTGCAACTTGTCACCGGCCTTCGCGTGGCGGCGTAGCATTGTCGATTCCTGCCGGCTTCAACGCTCATGTAACTTGTTTTCGTTGTCATTCTTCACGCGCGCAATCGCAGGGGCGCGACATTTCCTCGTGCAGCACCTGCCATCAATCCGGTAGCTACCGCCGCACTCCCGAATCCGCCCAGGCTTTCCGCGTTGGCTTCAGTCATGCCAGACATCAGAAGGTCACTTGTAACGAGTGTCATCAGGTTAGGGCGGGAATGCCGCAACGCAGACAGGTGACTTCACCCCAGCCATTGAATCATCACGCCAGTGCCGGCTCACAAAGCTGTATGAGTTGCCATGATGGCAAGCGGGCTTTCGGCGGCGATGATTTTTCAGTTTGCAAACGCTGTCACACCGGATCGACGTGGCGCTTCTGAGTCATCGATAAACCAAAGAGCACAGAAAACGCAAATTTATTCGGGAAACTGAATTGTGCCTTTTAGAGTGCATTTAGTTCCGGGCGTGATTCTGGGCGTCTTGATCGGCCTGGCAGTCGGCGTCGGGGCTTACACATTCGTCTACGCGCGCGGTTATTCCTACATGACCGACAACGCCGAAGCGTGTGTGAATTGTCATATCATGCAGGAGCAATTCAGCGGCTGGGTCAAGTCCAGTCATCGAGCCGTAGCGGTTTGCAATGATTGCCACACACCGCCCGGATTTGTTGCCAAGTACGCAACCAAAGCGAACAACGGATTTTGGCACTCCTACTACTTCACGACCGGCTGGTTTGAAGACAACATACACATCACGCCGCGCGGCCGAGACGTAACTGAACAGGCTTGCCGGAAGTGTCACCAACCCATCGTGGAGGCTATTGAAGGCGCGCATGCGGAAGCTGACGCGCGCACGAGTTGTATTCGCTGTCACAACTCAGTTGGGCATTTGCATTAGCGCACTGAACCTTTGATGGAGACGATATGAATGACTGAAGAGAAGCTGAACGAGAAGCCAATTCGCCGCCGTCGCTCGTTGCGGTTTGTGGGACTTGTCGCGCTTGTCGTGCTGGTTACGATTTTCGGATTGGCGTTGCTGGTCAACATCTTTCAGCGTAAACAGGAAGCACGCAACCCGTTCTTCAGAGTTGTTGAGCTCACTGACGATACTGTCGATCCGAGCATCTGGGGCAAGAACTTCCCACTTCAGTATGACGACTACCTGAAAACTACGGATCAGGTACGAACACGTTATGGCGGCAGCGAAGCCGAGCCACGCACGCCGACGCAGGCTGACCCTCGATCGATTGTGGCCCAGTCGCGACTCGAAGAGGATCCGCGCTTGAAAATCATGTGGGCCGGATACGCTTTTTCGAAAGACTTCCGCGAAGAACGCGG
>DAIOGT010000118.1:11068-14479 GCA_036745095.1 Pyrinomonadaceae bacterium | reverse complement strand
GTTGCAAACTAATCTGTGAATCCATCATCACCTCCAACCATACCCCTCCGCGATGTCCCTCCGTGATGCCACGCTCCCGCGGATGATGCCACGTTCCGGGATGCTCCGGGATGCCACGGGCTTGCCCCGTGGAGCCTCACGCTCGTTCCTACCGCGCTCGATGTCCAGCTAGCTCCGGGATGCCACGGGCTTGCCCCGTGGAGCCTCACGCTCGTTCCTACCGCGCTCGATGTCCAGCTAGCTCCGGGATGCCACGGGCTTGCCCCGTGGAGCCTCACGCTCGTTCCTACTGAGCGATCACGTGCCACGCTTTCAATTGTTCATTCGCCACAAGCTGCACAAACCGGTTCTGCGCCGTGAGCAGGATCGATGCTTGTCCCTCGACCACCTCTCCTGCACCCGCCCCAATCTGCACCTGCGAACCGGTGCTGATGCGCTTCACAATCATCAAGCGCCCATCCTGTCCCGTCGTCAGCGGTAACGCGAGCCTCACTACACCCGCAGCGCTGTCAGCAATAACGATCTGCTCGTTTGTGAGCTGGATCGTTGCCGGACCCACGACGTTTGAAATAGTCTGGGCCGGCGGCCCCAGGATTAGCGCCTGCGGTCCTCCGCCTCCACCCGCCCCTAGAGCCGCGGTTGCGAAATGTGCCAGCACCCACTCCTGCAACAACCGCAGGTGCACGAGGAACGGCCGCTCATTTTGGTTTACCGGAATCGGCTCGTTCGGAATGTCCCACGAGCCCGGCGAGAGCGGCAGTAGGGGCACATCCAACTGGGCCAACAGCACGCAATCCTCATCCGCAGCGTCATCACCTTCGATGTGAGTCGCAGCGCAGCCATGCCAGCGCGCGATCCATTGCGGTCGCAGCTCAGTTACCCAAACGCGGAACGCGGCACGGAAATATTCAGTTGCATCGGCCACGTTGATGATCAGAGATCCCGGCGGCGAGCCAAACATGAAATCGCCAGGCGGCGACGAAAGGGGCGACGCCAGCCACACCGCTGCGGCGTCGCGTATCGCCTGGAGAAACTGGTCCAACGGAGTCGAAGGATCGGTCTCGCTGATCTGGATCTGCTTCAACCACGCGACAAAATCGCGAACCGCATCCTCTTCGCGTTGATTCGGTCGCTCGAGACGCAGCTCAAGGGAGAAGTCGTCACTCAACCGCGACGGCGCCATCAGTTTGTCTTCACTGCGGCACGGCTCACCCGCAATCGGCACATCATCAGTAGGGCAATGGCGATAACAGAGCACGACGTACAACTGGAGATCCGAATCAGGCGGCGACGAAACCTGCGGCGTGATCTCCTCCGCATGATCGGCGACCCAATTCTTCAGATAAGCGCACTGCGCCGCCGGCACACAGATCAACTGTCCGCGCGGGCTCAACGCAACGCCCGACTCAACCACCACACGCGGGCCTTTGATGGCATCGACTTCGATCCTGACATTCAAGCCACGCACGGTTCCGTAGCCGATCAGATCGCGCGCGAGCCACTGGTCGCGGCCCGACAGGTACGCAAACTCCTGCGTGAAGTCGTCGACGCCGAGCACCATGCCGACATTGAAGTTCACATGTTTGGCCGGGTTCGGGTCGGCCATCGTCATGCTGTTTGTGTGCGATGAGAAACAACTGCAACTCATATTTATATCTCCTCACTAGGAGTTCTGAAGTGGATCGCGTCCCATGATGAAACGATCGCATGCATTTTCAGGTACGGGTGTTCCGAGATAACTTTCGCCCACGAAGCCCTGGTCCAGGACGAGCTCGGGCAACAGTTGTGGCGCACGACTGCCTTGCGCGAGTACGGTGTCGAGCGCGAGTCGAGCCTCGCCAATGCGAAACATGGCCCAGTAGAACTTCACGTCAAACACCGTGTGAGCCGGTTTTTCCAGCTCGACGATGCGACGCGAGAGATCCATGCGGCGCTGGTGCTCTTCGGGATTGAACGCAAGCGATAAAGGCACCGGCAGCAGCACGGTGAACCGGTGCGCCGCGCGCTGCATGCGCAACACCACGCTCTCAAACTGAAACCAGTCCGCGAGCGGCGCACCGTCGAGCGGCAGCTCATCAGGCAACGGAACAAACTCGAAGCTGGTCCATGTGGTTCCATACACGAGATTGAGCGACTTGATGCGTCGATACCGACGCGCGAGAAAGTCCTGCCACAAGTGACGAGTCACGCCCGCGCCAACAACGAACTCTTCCCAGTCCTGCTGCTCCTTCGGCACCGTTGACGAATTGCGCGGCACCGAGACGTCCTGGAACGACGGGTAAGCTGTTTGATGAGCGGTGTTCAGTTGTTGAATGTTGTAGCGACTCTGGAGAAATGTCTGCCACGCAGTACGTTCCGACGCCGCCGACGAAGGCACGAATCCGAGCGTTGCTGTCGAAAACTGGCTCCACGTGGCGTTCTCCTGTGCGTCCGGCGGAGGAATAAGCGGAAATTGCGTCAACGCAGTCGCCGCCGATCCGAGCGCAGTCACGTAGCGTTGATTCAGGTTTGCGCGTCCCTGATCTGGCCGCCATGCTGTCTCGACAGTGACCGCGCGCAGGCCGGTCGCCGCCGTCGGATCACCGAAGATCACTCCGGGCAGGGTTCGTGTGCGATAGCGTTCGACGATGCGGATCGGTTCGAGATGTCTTGCCGCTTCGCTCTGATCGAAGATGGTTTCGTCGGCGCACTGGTCCAACGCAAGGTGTAGCGCCATCGTCAAGCCGCGAATCGTGCCGCGATACTGGAAGAAGTCCATCGCGTGCTTGATGAACATGCGGCGCCGTGCTTCGTCCCAACTCGGATCGAGCGCTACTCCGAACCAGCCGGCGAGCCAGTCCAAAACTTCAACAGGCGCGCTGCGCACGTCAAACAGGATCTGCGCCGCGGCGATCTTGTCTTCGAGTGTGGTGAAGAGGCCTTCGACGTTCGAAAGAAAACGATCGAGAAACGAAGCCGACTGCGCGTCTTCACGATAAACACCGGGCAGGTAATTCGACAGGTAAGAGAAGCGCGGGTAGTACGCACGCAGAGCACGAAGCCGCGGCGTGCTCCGTTCGTCGCCTTTTAAGCGAATGCGAAGCTGAAGATAGCGGCCGCGAGCGCGTTGAAACAAGAGCTCCCACGTTCCCGCACCAATCTTTCGATTCGCCACGCCCGCACAAGCGTTCGATACCGTGGCCCGAAGAAACGGAATTTCCGCGCCATCGCCACGCAGGTACGGCGCCGGCTCACGTTGCCACGGCATCAGCGGCAGATCGATCTCCTCATTCGCCGCGCGGCTCCAGATCTCGATCGACGTCTCGGGCGGAATGTGAGCGTCGAGCATGATGCGATGCCAAACGCAGTCAGGCTCACCGCTATCGAAGTAAGGCTTGTCGAGCGCGGTCTTGAGCGGCGTCTCGAGTGTCG
>DAIOGT010000118.1:0-10968 GCA_036745095.1 Pyrinomonadaceae bacterium | reverse complement strand
CCGCTATCGAAGTAAGGCTTGTCGAGCGCGGTCTTGAGCGGCGTCTCGAGTGTCGCTTCCGGAACATAACGCGGGCGACGTTGCTGCACGAGCGGGATCCAGTCTTCGGCGAAATCGTAGTAAGCGCCGTCGGACGTGCCGGCCAGTGCTTTGCCGCCGAAGAGGCGCATCGGTAAATACTCAGCGATGGGTTGCAGCTCGACTGTCTCTTCGCGCAGGCACAAGCGAAACGCATAAGTCTGATTTCCATCCGCAGCGACGACGTACAGACGATCCTGCACGAACGCCATGTCGTAGCCAACGAGCGTGAACTCACTCTGCTGATCTACTTCAATCAAACTCAGGATCGCTTCAGTGGAGATCTGATCAGCCAATTGTTGGCCCAGGCGATAGCGATAAATCTTTGAGAACGGCTGATTAGGATCGAAATCCATGATCAGGACGGTTCCGTCAGGCAAGGATTCGATCGCGATTGGATCGTTCAGCGAGAGGGGCGATTGCAGTAGGGAAAAGTTTCTCGGAAACACACGACGCTTAGTGCCGCGCACTTCGCTCTCGTCCATCGGTTGAAAGTCGTCTTCCTGTGCTTCTGACAGAACTGTTTCGCCGTTTTCTTCCGGACCGATCACGTTGAAATGTCGATCGAGCGCCCAGTAACTCTTATTGAAACGATCGAGAATGTAGACACCGCCGCCAGGCCGCGGCGCCATGTCAAAGGGCTCAAACGCAACGTTGCTGGGCCAGAGCACGTGCCGCGGTTCGCTGCCCGTGTGCAGATCGAAAATCAATAGACCAGCAGGATCGATTACGCCGACGACGAGGTAATGATCTTCCGTGATTGCGAGACCCGAGAGCTTAAGTGGCGTCGCCGCCTGTGGTTCCGCGAGCGGCTCGAAGTCACCGCGTGACGACGGTCTCGGGCAGCGACATGTCTGGTCGAGGGGCCAGAAGTCAGTGACCTGGCCCGAGCCGATCGATCGCACGCGAATCTTCAGCGACGTTTCGTCGATCCAGTACCAGTTGCCGAAACGATCACGCGCCGCCCCACGACGATTCTCCAGTAGTGGGAACGTGTCTTTGGGAGCAGCAGTGAACTTAAACAGCCGCGGTTCGAGCGTTAGCTCGTTCCGTTCTTCGTTCCACTTGAAACCGGCGCCCGCTTCTGAAGGCAACAACTTCCAGACGTCGGCGAGGCTCTTTCTTCCGGGAGGCGAACCGGCTTCGACCGTGCACTGGCCCCAGTCGTCGCGACCTAACAGAAGATGAAATCGAGTGCCGTTGGCGTCCATTGCTTCGCTAACACTCCTCGGGAATTACCGGAACTGGAACAATCCGTGTCGCCGGAGCGGCAGTGATTGGCGTTTGTCCGCGTAATGAATCGACGTCCATCGGCTCGCCAATGCTCACGCTGATACCCAGCACGCGTGGCAGCTCGAGACCGTTCATCGGAATCTGATCGCTCGAAGGTTTCGTGTCTTCCGCGATCAAAACGTCGTTCACCAGCAGCACGCCTGAAACACGACTCGCGACTGCAAGCAGTTCGCGCGCAGTGACTGCTTTCGACAACGGCCAGCCCTTGTGAGCGGAAGCGTAAGTCGGCGTAGTGAGTGACGTCAGACTGTCAGTCAAA
This sequence comes from Pyrinomonadaceae bacterium, assembly GCA_036745095.1. Lineage (GTDB taxonomy): Bacteria > Acidobacteriota > Blastocatellia > Pyrinomonadales > Pyrinomonadaceae > PSRF01. Next base: position 9,338 of record DAIOGT010000118.1, on the reverse strand, counting down.
CCGCTTGCGCTTTGGATTGGCGCGAGAAAATCCATCAGGGCGCGTTTAACTGCTTCGCGCACTTCCGCAGTCGCAACACCCGCGACCACATTAATACCGGCAGAGATCCAGACGGGCTTGTAAACTGGACCACGCAGGTACAGCTCAGTCGTGACCAGCCGGCGCGGATCGAGATACCGACAGATCGTGTTGAGAAAGATCGCGTCCGCCACAGGCGCGTCCGGCTGTTTTGGGTCGTTACGAGGAATTACCATCAACGTAACCGCGCCCGGCGCATCGCCGGCTTCGTTTGGCACCAGCTCGGGATTAAACGCGGGCAGCACTTCGACGCGACCGATATCGACACCGGGCGTCCGCATCGTGATCGTTTCAAAATCGGCGGCGTTCACGAGTCGATCGCGATGTTGCAGATAGCGCGCGATCTGTTTCTCGCCATCGCTGACCTTCTCCGCTTCCGTCCCGCCCCACGTGCGAACCGGATTAGTGACTTTGATTCCCGCAGGCAGCGCAGGACTCGAGTTGATCGATCCCGCAGCCACGTTACCGGCTGAACCGACGCCATAGTCATAACTTGCGCGCAGCTTTGCGGCTGCGGGTGGCCGCTTGCCGCGCAAGCCGTCGCCAAACTTGATCTGACCGGACTCAGCATCGACCACATAAACTTGCGACGGCAACGGCGGCACTGGCGCGGCGCCAGGCGGCTGTCTCAGGTCTGGCACCTGAACTTCCGGACCAGCCGACAACAGATCGTCGATCTCCTGCCACGTCTGGGTTTCACTCGCAGGCGGGCTCACTGTTAGTTGCACCGACTTCGGACTCACCGGCTTGCGCGAAAGGACCACTGACTGATCGGGTGCGCCAGTGCCGTCCGGCAGCAGCTCGTTTGTGATATGCGCGCGTTGCGTGACGGAAACAGTGTTGATGCCGAGCCACAGCAGTCGCGCGCCTACGCCCGGCGACGCTTGCACGCGCAACCACGTGATCACGCGATCATTCAAGCGGCTGTCTTCGAGTGACGGCGGAAAATCCGCGACGCCTTGTTCGAGCGGATCGAGGTTGGACCACAGCTTCAGCTCCGCGGCAGATGGCAGAGTGATCTCGACGACGCCGGGAGTTTCGAGCACATTACCGCGCGGGCTCGCGACGAGCGGCCTGTACTGCGGCACTCGCTGCGCGGGATCAGTTGGCAGCAAACCGTCATTGCGAACATTGGGAATCAGGTATTGAAGCAGTGGCTCGCCTTCGGGATTCGCGCTGCCGCCGGGTGCGAGCCGGCGCGTGGCTGCTTCAATTGCAGGAACGATGCCGAGGCTGATCGTCTTGCCGGCAATCGCTTCGCGGGCTTTGTTTCGCAGATCTTCTTTCGCGGCCTCGCTGTCGTCTACGGGTTTATCACTCGCGCGCACCATCAAGCCGATCCACGCCGAGCGATCAGTCGCGTCCTGCCCGATCGCGACCTCATTTCCTTCACGTCCGTCGATCGGAACGCTCTGGTAAAGCTGGATGTCCGCGTCGTTGGGCGGCTGTCCTTTATAAGAAGCGTAAAGAAGCTTGTAATAGTCAGTGACTGATGTATCCGGGTTTGTAATCTTTTGCTTGTAATAGACGGTGGATTCGACCGGCAGCACGTCGAGACCGTGATCCGTGCGGAAGGGAACCTGGCCCGCGCGTACTTCGAGTCCGCTGTTGAGTGTGATCGTTTCGAGTGGTCCACGTTCGTTAGTAAAACTCACGAGGCCCATCGCGGAAGACGCAGGTTGCAACGGCACGCCCAGCAGTTGCAGAAACTTGCGCCGGTTTCGCTCAGGGATCTGGTTCGAGCGATACAGCAGATTTTCCGTGAGAAACGCGAACAGCTCGAGCAGGGTGACGCCCGGGTCGCTCTTGTTGAAATTCGTCCACTCCGGATTGTGAACGGGAATGCGCGCCAGCGCTTCGTTCAGCAAATCCTGGTAGCGACGATCATCGATGGATGGAATCTGTAGAGGCATTATTATGTCCTCGCGTTAAGCCCCCAAACTCACGCCTACACTGACGCGCTCAACTGCCTGCGTTGCGACCAGCTTGTAGGTGATCGTTGCGATCGCAGCCTGCGGGTCCCCCGGATCGGGATCGACGTTGACTGATTCGACGCGGATGCGTGGCTCCCACTGTGCGAGCTCTCTCGTGATGCGTTCCTGGATCGAGCGACGCGTGCTGACTGTGTTTGGCTCAAAGAGGAAACGTCCGAGGCTTCCACCAAACTTAGGGGTACGTAGTCGTTCCGGCTGCTCCGTCATGAGGATCACGCGTATCGACTCGCGCACGTTCGTCTCACCCTCGGACCACGCGATACGCCCATCCGGGCCCACACGCGGCGGAAAACTGATTCCTCGTCCAAATATCTGTCCTGCATTCATAAAGATCCTTTTAGCCGCAAAAAGGCACACAAAGCACATAAATGCTTTTCTGAATTTTTTGTGCCTTTTGTGCCTTTTGTGGCTGTCATGCCTTTGCCTTTAGTTTTGGTATCGGGAAACAGAACAGGAAAAACGGTATCCACCGGAAGATGAGGTCGAGCAAGCTGACGATGATCATCAGCATCAGCAGCGCGCAAATCGTGATGATGGGGATCGAGAGCGAACAGATCATTCCTACTTCGATCCCCGAATCGCTCTTGCATGGTCCACCATCCGGCACCGACAGATCCTTGTGCAGCGGCCACGGCAACACCGACAAAACCAGATCGCCGAGCGAGAGGCCCTTCAACCGATCGATTTGGCCGCACAGCATGTCGGAGATCATGAACGCCGTGTTCTTATCAAACTTCCGGAGGCCCGCAGGCGATGTGTCGAGCGGCAACGCGATACGGATCGGACGCGCGGGCGCATCAGGATCGAAGAACCCAGCCATTTGAAACGGCGCTGTCGGCTCGCTTAACAATGGCGGATCGATCGGACCACATTCAGGTCGCGTGAACACGCAGCGGATCACAAACCAACCTTCTCGCATGTCCATGGGTTGCTGCGACACGAGCGGGTTGTTGGGAACCTCCGCAACCGGCGTAGCCGGCAGCGCTGCCTCGATCTTTGCGGCGAGGGCATCGACTTTATCGCGCGCCAGGTCCAACGCAGCGGCGGTTTGTAACGGACTCGGCAACAAAGGATCTGCGAGTGGAAAAAGAAAGTTTGGCCACATCGGATCGAGCGAGAGTCGCTTGCGATCGAACGACGTCTTCACCGCTTCGAGGTTTGCTTCGATTGAGCCGGTCTTCACGGCGAGCAGTGCATCTTTCAGTGAGCTCTTGATCGCCGCAGTCGAGTAAGCAGTTGCCCCCTTCACGAACGCATCTTTCTGCGGGTTCGTCAGACTGAAAGTCGTGTTCGTGATCGCAGTCGCGAGCTCATTTTCAGCCGCATTGAACGCAGGCTGTCCCGCCGGCGGAGCCTCGCCTTTGAGCAAACGCCACACGCGCGGTGTTTGCTCCGCGAGCAGGTTTGCGAAGTCGAGCAGGATGTACCAGGAGCCGGTCTGGATCTGTTCGCGTATCGTTTGAATCGTCGCCGCGGTATTGTCCGCGTTGAGATTCACAGGCATCGGCGGCGGCGCGTCCGGATCTTCAGGAATCTTCGATCCCTTGCTCATCTGGCTGCTATTCGCCGCCTGTTCGAGTAGTTTCTTCCACGGCTCGGTCACCTGCGACCAGAACAGGATCATGCGCGGATCAGAAATGGGTTGCGGCTCGACTACGGGTTCCGGATCGCCAGGTTGCTGCTTCATTCCGGCGCCCATGTACGCTTCACGCTTTCCGACCGGAATGAGACCCGCTACAAGACGGCGCTGGCGGCCCTCGTCTTCGGTGAAATTCATCGCAAAGAGCGGCAACTGGTCTTCGCCGTCTACCACAGCGCCTGCGCTCGCCTGTGTCTGCTTCGGAATCCGCTGCCAGCGATTGCCCGTTGGCGTCGAAACAAACGCGTACTCTTCCCACGTCGCAGGATCGAACGCCGGTAGGGGAACGTTGATGTCGAGTCGTCCCGGCGGAAACATTCTGCGCACGACGTAGCTGACCTTCTCCTGCTTGCCTGCATTAATCGCGCGATCCGGCAGACCAGTACGACCGCATACCAGCGCCGACGCAACAAGGTAATAACGCTGGTGCGCTGGTTGGTAGAGCTTGAGTTTCTTTGGCAGCACAGCCGTATTGATCGTCAGCAACGACGAAACGCCCTTGCCGCTCGGCGCGGGCACGAGGCCTTTTTTCTTCGCGGCTGCGAGGCCGAGGCGACTCAGCTTGCGCGCAAACAGCGGCGCCGGTTTGGCGGGCGCGGTGTCGGGCGTTGGACCACGCCACGTTTCGGGAGTCGCCACCAGCTCGTGCATCCGTGAAGGATCGGTTTCGAGCAGGTTGACGAAATCATCCATGAACGTGTCGGCGGCGAAGCGCAGGATTACGGGCTTGCGCAGCGCGTTGCGGCGCAAAGCGATGTCGCTTGTTCCAGCCGCGATGGGCCAGAGTGGCGACGGTGCTGCCCATTGGACTTGTTCCTTAGCCATTTCTTTTTAGGCCACAAATGGCACAAAAACACAAAATGTGATCGAAAGATCGGTTGGGTCTTCTTTATGACCTTTTGTGTTCTTTTGTGCTTTTTGTGTACTCATATCACCAGATGTTTCCTGCGCCGGGCGTGTAAGACGCGCTCACCACTGAGGTGCTAATCAACGTGTCGCACTGCACCACGCCGCTAAACTTCGACATGGCCGCATCGACCGTCACCATTCCCGCCGTCACTGCAACCTGCGAAGCGTTGACCGTCACTTTTGCTGACGCCGTTATCGTGATCCCGCTTGTTTCGAGCTTGATCGAGTTGCCGTTGCTGTCCACGATCTCGACTGCGCCTGGTCCATCTTTCAGCGTTAGCTTCTGACCACCGGGAGTTTCAAGAATGAACTGCTCGCGCCCGTCGTTATCGTCCATCGTCAACTTCACGCCGTTGCGCGAACGGAGCACTTTCTTGAAGTTCTTGCCCGCGCCGTCCATCGATTCGGGTGGTGCGTCTTTCCCGTTCCACAGACTGCCGATCACGTACGGTCGCCGCGGATCGCCACCTTCGAAAACGATCAACACCTCGTCGTCAACGTCGGGAATAAACCAGCTACCGCGATTGTTACCGGCCATAAACGTTGCCAGCCGCGCCCACGTGTCGTAACTCGCGCCCGCCGTGTCAGGCGACCACGGTAATGAGATCTTCACGCGCCCGAGCCCTTCGGGATCGACGTTGTCCGTGACGAGCGCGGGAAACGCGCCATACCAGCGACCCCCGAGGCCACTCGGCATACGCACATCCAGGATCATTTCCAGTGGCGGCTTGTCCATTACTTAACTTCCAATCCCGACTCGTTCCGAGCGGAACTCACTTCGCATTCCTTTGGTGCTGTCGAATAGGTGCTTCACTTCGGCGACGTAGTACTTGCCGTTGAAGAGTGGACCAAGACCCTGCAAATCGAGCTGCGAGCCGGCGCGCAGAGACTTGTTCGTCTCCGCCACACCCTGACCCACGACAAAGCGGCGAGCACTCATCCTGAAAAATGCCTCCGCTTCGTGTTGTGCTTCCTGGTCGTTGAGCGGAACTGTGTGCGCGAGCGCCTCCTTGCGCTCGCCCAATGCGGACTGAAGAATGCTGACACCACTCGTGTCGCCATTCAGCTCACTGCTGATCGCCGAGTCGGTTGCTTCAAACTGCATCGCGGCTTTGTTCGAGATGTTCCAGCCGTTAACGGCGACACTCGTGCGTTGCATCGCGAGGTCAGCCAGCACTGTGAACTCGCGCAGTTGATTACCGTAGGTCATCTGTAGCTCGTCACCGTTGCGATCGGTGTGAGCTTTCGCGTGCAGCGTGTTGCCGGACATCCAAACTTCCGCGTCGACGGATCTCGCGCGGTCGCGAATGAAAGCGAGGTCGCTTTGATTCACTTGCGCGAGCACTTTGTAAGTTGGACCAGGAACATCGACTTCCGGTGTCAGGCCGTGGTCGGTCGCGATCTGCCTTATGACATCCGCATCACTCACGTCTGTGAATGTCCTTGTGCGTCGCGTCATGCGCAGATCCTGAAAGCGATCCTCAGCGAGGACGCTGATCTCGGGTGACTGACCTTCAGGAAACACGCCTTCCAGTGCCATGATCTTTCCTTTAAAGATCGAGTCGGCGCCGATTCTGATCTCGAAGTCTTTGCCGAAGTCGAGCACGCGCCGGTCGAAATAGAGAAAATCCGTCGTGCTATTCACCTCGCCCCAGTTGCCAAACTTGGCTTCACAGCGATAGAGACCATTCGTGTTCTCGACGATCATCATCGTGAGTATCCCGCCGCCGAGCGGACCGTTGACTTCGTTGTCGACGACAATGGTCGGCCGCGCTTCTTTTAATCCTGTGGTCTCTTCAGCCATCGCTCGTTAATAGGCCCAAACGCGTTCGCAGCGGCGCACCTGGTGTTCAACCATGCGACTGATTTCGTGCTCCGACGGAGGCGGCTGCTCACCGCCGCCTTTTTCCTGTTCCATTGCCGGCGTCGCCCCGCGCTCTGCCGGCACCACCTCGACGTCATTCACTACAACTGCCATCTCAATCTCCTATCGCATGTTATATCTGCACGGTACCGCCTGCCTGGAATGAGCCGCCGATTGAAGCACTCGCTGTGGCGTTCATGTCCAACAACTGCCCGGGCTGGAGCAGACGCGGGTTCTCAATACCATTGGCGGACGCAATCGCCTGCCAGTTGTCGCCTTTGCCCTGACTGTCGGCGACACTTTGCACCGAGCCACCCTGCGGCGCAGGTGTCAACGGGCGCGTGCCCTTCGACTGCGTTGCGCCTGGTCCAGCCGTCGACCGGAACGTGAACTCAGTGATCTTTTGTTGCGTCAAATTGATCGTAACGCTGGCGCGCAATGGTCGTCCGTCACTCGAAAAGAACTCGAGCGACTCCTCCATCGATTCCAGGATTCCGTCGAACTGAAACGATCCCCAGATGAACCGCACGGCCGGCGGTACAAACTTGTCGCCCTCAGGTTTAGGCGTGATGAAGTACGCGACTTTCGCCGTGAGCTTTCGAACGTCTTGTTCCTGCTTCTGCCCCGGCGGCATCGGCGCGCTCACGTCAAACCACAATTGCAAACCGAGCTTCGTCGTTCCCGCACCGACGAACTGTCGCGCAGGCGTGCCTTGTTGATCTCCAGCGCCCGACGGCGTCGCCACCTGGTTCGCAAAGCTCACCTTCAGCGTCTCAGGATTGAATTGCACCTGGCACTTCTTGTCGGTGTTGATCTCGTTCTTAAACTCCGCGTCGAGTTCTCGAAGCTCGGCTTTTTCCAGTTTTTGTGAATCAGGCGTGCTCATGCTTTCACCGTGTTGGTTTCTTCAAAGTTAACTTCTCGTAAGCCAGTTGAAATTCTTCGATGGCAACGGCGCCGTCTTTTGCGTTCAACGCTGGTGATTTCAGCTTAACGGGCAAACAGCGAGACAGCAGGAATCGCGCCCGCTCGGTCTTGCCGTCCGCGGCAAAGATCACGACTTCGGCATTAGCACGAAGCGATTGATCCGTGAGCATGAGATTGAACCAATCCCACAGCTCGAGATTTGCAGTCATGCCACGTTTCATCGTCACTTGTCCGAACGTCATCGGTCCCGTAAGGCGGATTTGCTTGCCGTTGTTTCCGCCTTCACGAATCGTTTTGACGTCCATGGTCATTTCGAGTCCATCACACTCCGCGAACGACGCATCGCACACGCGCTCGGCTACGCCTTCGACGTTGATCTCAACGGCAAAATTGAAAGCGGTGAACGGATATGAAACCTGTTCATCTCTCGGATTAGGCATGCGCTATATCACCTCCAATGCCTGCGTGCGATCGCTTGTTTGAAGGAGGCGAATCGTTAAAAACCTCATCGGCAACGAAGGCGCGACGCGCAGCTCGACGATGAAGCGTCCGAGATCAACACTCTGCGGCGTGTTGAGTGAGTCGTCGGTGACGACCTGGAACGACGTTGCCGGAGTCGTCCCTGCAAACGCACCACGCTCAAACATTCCGTCGAGCATTTCCGTGAAGCCCCGATCCACAGCACGACGAAATGCATCGCTGTTTGGCTCGAAAACATAGGTGACGCCGAGGCGCAACGCCTGGCGACGCAGCAGGATCAATAGGCGACGCACGCTGATCTCCTGCAAGTCTTCATCGCCGCGCAACGTGTCGGAGTCGAGCACGAGGAAGCCGCGCGGTTCCTGCCGTACGACGTTCACCAGTGCGTCCTGGAGTGCGAGGCGTCTTTCTGGTAAGAGCAACGGCTTGAGCGCGACCACTCCCCGCAACGGACGATTTGCGGGCGCGATCCACGCGCCGCGAGTCAAAGCAGACTCAGCAATCGAGCCACTGATGGCGCCACACGGCGGCATCGAGATCACTGCATCGCCCTGGGTCTCGCGGCCAATGAGCCACGGATGATAGACAGCGCCGTAACTGAACGCGTTGACTTCGGCGGAACCGAGCGCGGAAACGCCTGACGTCGGCGGCGCGATATTCGAAGTCGCACGAAGCAGGTTCGTGTGTTCGATCGCTTTGTCTTCGCGATAATGCTCGGGCAGAGACAACACTCCAAACAGATCTCCGCGCGCCGCACAAAAGCGCAACAGCGATCGCTGTACGGCGAGCAACACGTCTGCCGAATAATCCTTTGTGTCTACGATCCAGCGAGACTCATCTTCGACTCTAACCGCAACGCCGTTGGACCAATCACTCGTGTCAGCGCCAATCAAAGCCCGAACGCGATAGTAGTAATCACCAGTCCTGCGACCGTATAGCGTGAAGCTGCTCGACGTGCCTGAAAAGACAGTTGCCGCATCGGAGAAGTTTGGCTGCGACGATTCTTCGAGCACGTAGTCTGCCTCTTGTGGCGGCGACAATTCCCAACGCAGCGTGATGTTTCCATCACTGCTGAACTGCGGGAACGCGAACAACTGCGGCGGCTCGATGATCTGTATCGAACAGTTGAGGAAGTTGCCCCACTCGGGCTCGTGCACGGGTTTGATCGGCGACGGCTCGGGCGGTTCGGGATCGCAACTGCTGAGCGTGGGCTTCTTCTTCTGTGCTGGAGTGCAATCAAGAAAATGCCACCAGTCAGGTCGCAGCGGCGGAGGCGACGGCTCCGGATCAACCAGTGCCTCCCGCGTGTGTTTGATCCAACCGGAATGGACCGCATCAGGTATGGCGATGATCGTTGGTTCTTCGAGTGGAAACGCGGCGTGCATGCCGGTGAGACGACGCGGACGAGGTGAAAGATACTGAAGAAAATCAGCCGTGTTGGCGAGGT
>DAIOGT010000117.1:0-14631 GCA_036745095.1 Pyrinomonadaceae bacterium | reverse complement strand
TTCCCAGTGAAGGCGCTCCTTGCTCCAACTGAACTTAACAAGCTCGAGGCCGGGATCCGATTGGGCGTTCGCGGTTCCGGCAAGGAACAGAAAAGTAAGCAAGACGACCATGACTCTCATCGTTTTGCACCCCCAACAGTATTTGAGCCACGGATAACACAGGTCTGTGTCATCCGTGGCTCCCTATTCTAGAAGATATATCGCAATCCTAAAACAATGCGGCGGTTACCACCGTTTGTGCCCCACTGATTCAGGAAGTTTGTCGAGTTTACACGGCCTTCAGGAATACCAAAGTCGCGTGTGTTCGTCGCGTTGTTAAATTCCGCCCGGAACTGAATGCGCTGATTTTCACCAATGGACGTGTTCTTGAAAATTCCCAGGTCCAAATTGTTGATGCCATCAGCCCGGAGTATGTTTCGACCGGCAGTGCCGACACGTTGAGCCGCCGTAATTCGTTGGAACAACGAAGCTCCACCTGCCGCCAGGACCTCGGGTACCGTCATTGTGCTGAGCGGAAGCGTCGTAACGAGATTCGGACGAATCGCATCACCGACGAGCGTGTTGATGCCCGACAGAGCACCCGCCGGATCCGAGCCGTTCAAAACCGTAAACGGCGCGCCACTCTGGAACGTAAAGAACCCGTTCACTTGCCAGCCACCGAGCAAGTGTCCTTTAAATCCTGTCTGGTCCTGGAACCACGGCAACTCGTAAACGAAGTTACCGGTCAGGCGATGCGGACGATCGTAAGTGGACCGTCCACGATCCGCGGCGCGGTTGAACGAGTCTTGCGACACTGCAACTTCACCGCTCGAAGGATTGAACACTTCCGAAGCACTGTCGATAAACGAGCTCCAGGTGTAGTGCAGGCCAGCGCTGAAGCCACGGCTTAACCGTTTCTCCATACTGCCTTGCAGCGAGTGATAGATCGAAGAAGCAGCGTTCGCGCGGAGGCGAACAACAGCGGCGGCTCGATTGACACGACAGCTATCAGGATTCGCACCCGTAAAGGTTGGGTTGCAAGTGGTGCCTAACACGTCCAGGCGTCGCGGATTGCCATCGATCGTTTGGAACAATCCGGTGCCCTTAGACCCAACGTAGCCGAGACGGAAAACAACGTTCGTTCCCAGTTCACGCTGCGCTTCGAAACTGAAGCTCTGATAGTAAGGCGAACGGAAATCTGCGCCGACTATCGTTCTGGTGAACTCGTTCGGATTCACGCCCGCGTTCGATATGTTCGGTAAGCTCGTGAACGCATTCGGAACTGAAGCCGCACCAGCAAACGTAGTGTTAGCAGGCAAACTCACTGCGGCGATAAATGGGAACGAACTGGCCACGTTCAAAGCGATGTTTATGAACGTGTAGTCGTGTGTCACGGCGTAACCACCACGGAAGACGAGCTTGTCGCCTCCAGTGAGGAAACCGAGGATGCCGTCCGAATCCGTCCGCGGGTTCCAGTTAAATCCAAGACGCGGTTGGAAGTTGTTCTTATCAACCTTCGGCACCGGCTGAATAGCGAAACGCGGGTCGCCGCCGGCAACGCCTACGATGCGTTCGTTAGCTGGTAGGAGACTGAGTGTTGCCTCACCCGGACGCTCGTATCGCAAACCGTACGTAAGCGCGAAGTTTGGGCGGATTTTCCACTCGTCCTGACCGTAGAAGTGAACGTCAAACCAGTTGTAGTTATTGATCGCTTCACCGCCGGGCAGTGGTTTGTTGATGTTTGCTGCTTCGGCAAAGTCGTTTACAAAAGAATTCAACGTCGCATATCGCAGCAATCCACGGATGGTTGGGACGAAGAAACTCTGGATGCGATTCTCGATGATGTTCGTGCCGAGTTTGATCGCGTGATTACCTTTGTTCCAGGCCAGATTGTCCTGGATTTGGTAGATGTTGTTGGTCCTAAACTGCGGCAGGTTAACGGCGAGACCGATTGCGGTCCGGCTGGCTGCAGCGTTAAATCCGATTAGGCCGAGCTCGGAAATTTCCAATGAAGGAATTTCTTCCGAAACGGGATCGGACGCGCTGGTCACTGTCGCGAAACGTTGATAACCAACTCGCAGCTCGTTGACGACAGTCGGCGAGAACGTGCCAACATGCGACAGCGCAAGCGTTTGTTGGCGTGAAACGTTCGACGTGGTTAGCCCCGGCGGCGTCGCCTGTCCAGTGCCGCCCGTATCGGAGTCGCTGTACAGGTAACGTGCCGTGATGATGTGATTGCTGGTGAAGTTGTGGTCCACACGGAACGACGCCTGATGATTATCAAAGAAGAACGCCGTCGAGCCGGTGAGCGAGCCCAGCGGTACAGTGAAGTTCTGTCCATTCAACGTGAACGTCGCGGTCTTGTTGATCGATTGCTGCGCTACGGGCAAGTGCTTCAACAGCGCAGCTACGTGCGGCAGGCCGCCGGCTGCTGCCTGAAGGACTGCTCGGCCTTCGGCAGTCGGCGCGCCGTTCAGGGTCGTGCCGGAGCCTAACTGTCGATCGCTCCAGCGCTGGTACGAACCGAAGAAGAAGGTTCGATCGCGACCGCTGATGTGAGTTGGGCCACCTTCGCCGAAACGCGGCAGGTGCAAGGGACCACCGACTGTTCCGCCAATCTGGTTTTCAATGCGGAACGGGGCATGTCGCTGACCGGCGCTCGCCGCATTAGCATTACAGAAGCCTGCGCGCTTGTCCGTATTGCTACAGGCGTTCAAGGCGTTACTGTTGTGAAACCAGAAAAGCGATCCGTGGTAGTTATTGGTGCCGGCTTTTGTAATCGCGTTGAATACGGAGCTCGAGTTGCGGCCGTACTCGGCAAGAAACTGGTTCGTGATCAAGCGAACTTCCTGGATCACGTCGGGGTTGTTCAACGGCTGCGCGGCTCCAGCCACGCCCGGCTCGTTGTTGTCCTGGCCGTCAACCATGAAGTTGTTGGAACGAACACGACCACCATTTGACGAGTAGCTGATGCCGGCGGCAAATCCGGTTTGCCCCGCTCCCAACTGGCTAACGCCCGGCGCTGAAAGTGCGACGCCAAGCACGTTGCGGGTTGGACCGAGTGGCAGTTCCGACAAGCGTCGTGAGTCAAATTGAGTGGAAACTTCGGCATTGCTGGTATTGATGATCGCCGCGTTCTCCGTTACGTTTACAACTTCCTGAACACCACCGGGCTTCATCGAGACGTCCACCACAGCTTTCTGGTTCAGAACGAGCGTTATGCCCGTTTGAACATACTTGGAAAAACCTGTGGCTTCGACCGTCACTTCGTAAGGGCCGACCGGTAAGTTCTCGAAGCGATAGTTTCCATCGCCTCCGGTTTGGATATTACGCGAGATGTTTCGTTCGGTATTGCGAGCAGTCACAGTTGCATTTGTGATGACCGCGCCTTTTTCATCCGTCACGGTGCCCGAAATCGTTCCCGTCGTTTGGCCGACTGCAACAACTGAGGAACTTAGCAGGACAGCTAAAAACAGGAGCAGGAATCTTGTTGCCTTCATGGATCGTCTCCCTTCTAGGTCAATGCGCGATACTCTAATTTTTGGGGTGCAAAAACGGAGTCAGCGAATCCGTCTCAAAGCTATCGAGGAATGTACAAACGACCCGCGAAGCAACCGATATTCCATGATCTGAGAGTGAGATTTTGCAGGAAATTCAAGGGAGAACACGTATTTTTCTCTTCAAATAAATGGATTCTATCCATTCTCGTGAAGGGCAAAGAACCGCACGCGATACTTTATGAGCAAAGAAATCATCGTCTTTCTCGAACGAAACACCTTCAATGTTGATTTCCGAAAACCGGCGTTTGAGCACGAGTGGATTGAGTTTGGTGAAACGGCGCCCGGCGAAGTCGTCGAACGGCTAAACCCTGCGACAATCGCGATTTGTAACAAGCTTCCGCTGCGCGCGGAAACGCTATCGCAGTTGCCACGGCTGCGACTGATTGCAGTTGCTGCCACGGGAGTCGATAACGTGGAGTTGGCATATTGCCGCAGTCAAAATGTCGCGGTCTGTAACACGCGCGGCTACGCCGTGAACTCGCTGCCCGAGCATGCGCTCATGCTGATGCTGGCGCTGCGACGTAATCTCATCGCTTACCGCAACGACGTCAAAGCCGGACGCTGGCATGAGGCAAAACAGTTTTGTCTTCTCGATCACCCGATTGGAGATCTAAAGGGCGCGACACTCGGTATTGTGGGTTTCGGAACGCTGGGAAAATCAATGGCCCAACTTGCTCGTGCAGTTGGTATGGAGGTGCTCATCGCGGAGCGTAAGAACGTGCCCGACGTGCGCGAAGGTCGAGTCACTTTTCGAGACGTCCTGCGACGCAGCGACGTGGTCTCGTTGCACTGCCCTCTTACCGAAGAAACGAAAAACCTGATCGGTGCTGGTGAGCTTCACGAAATGAAACCGGAGGCGATTCTCATCAACACCGCACGCGGCGGTTTGCTCGACGATCACGCACTCCTCGACGCATTAAAAAATGGACGACTTGCCGGAGCCGGCATTGATGTGTTGCGCAACGAGCCACCGCGTGAGGGAAGTCCGTTACTCGAAGTCGATCTGCCGAACCTGATCGTGACTCCACATAATGCATGGGCCAGCCGGCAGGCAATGCAAACGCTAGCGGATCAGGTGGTCGATAATCTCGAAGCGTTCGTGAGAGGAACGCCCCAAAACCTTGTGTAGCCACGAAAGTGGCTAAACCCCGGCTTCGTCGTGATGCTCGGTGGTGTAAAGACGAAGGATGTCCTGTCCCTGGCGTGAGCGTGGATCGATCGTGCGCAGGTGCTTGCGACCCTGCATTTCCCAAATGGCCGTGACTACTCCATCTTTCTCCACTGCATGATACGTAATCTCTTCAGTGTTCACTTCCGGCTCGGCTGCTACTTGCGCAGGGGCCTCGCCTATTGCGGCTTCATTCTCAGACATACGAACTCAAAAATTCTCCAATCTTCTGCGGTCAGGTTTTTCCGGTGCCGCGAATTGTTGCACATCAACCACGTAAGCGCAACGCCATCTCAACTGCCTTTCGCGGCACCACGACGCCCCAGCCTTGTCGATCTACTTCGACTCCATCCACTCGTTCCGCTGTGTCGATCATTATGCGCTTCACTCTTTGTGGCGTGAGTTTTGGATTCGCCTCGAGGATGCAGGCGACGATCGACGAGACGATCGGTGCTGCGAAGGACGTTCCGTCAACAAACTTATAGTGCTGGTTGATCACGTTCCCTTCGCGCAACTTGATCGTGATCAACTGCCGCAATAGCGACACCGGCAAGTCGCGCGCTTCGTAAATATCTTTATCGACGCTCGCGTGTGCGCGGATGATGTCGCGAAGCTCTTCGTCAGTGGCGTTGTCGAGTTGCGCATAAAGCCGTGCTTCGTCCGCGGTTGGTGTGTGTGGGAGTATTGGACCAGCTACCCAGATCCCGGGCGCGATCACTTCCGGTTTTTGCAGACCATCAACCGTTGGACCATACGACGACCGGTACATTCCACGCCGGGCTCGATCGAGTGAGTTCTGATCGTCGAGACCACCAACGGCGATACATGACGGCGCACTCGCCGGTGGTAAAACCGGATGGCCCGGCAGCAGCCCAGCGTTGCCGACAGCGCAAACCACAGTCAATCCAGCCTTCGCTACTTCTTCAACTAACTGGCAGAGAGAATTCTGCACGTATGGTTGTTCGAAATCGCCACCCGCGGAGATATTGACGATCCGAATGTCGTACTTGTCTCTGTTTGCAAACACCCAGCGCAGGCCCGTTTCAATATTGATTTCGGGAATGCGGCCCGTCTTTCCGATCTTAACCAGCACGAGGTTCGCTTCGGGCGCGATGCTGCGATAGTAGCCGTCAGACAGGTGGCCATTGCCGGCAGCCACGACCGACGTCATCATGCCGTGCCAGCTAGCGACGTCAGACTTTTGCAGTGCTGACCGATCGTGCTCGGGCTCAAAAATGTTGTGATAGGCGAGGATGCGATTGTCTGGCTCGATCAGATCTTTGTGGGCGTAAAAGCCGGAGTCGAGAAAAGCAATCGTAACGCCGCGGCCCGTGAAGCGCTCGTCGGCGTCCATCCGCACTGGCACTGGTAGCGCCTGCTCAATTGTTTCAGTTATAGTATTCACCCGACTCCACAGATTACACATTACGCAGATTTTCTAGTAGCGGTTAAAGGAGATTTTGTTGATGAGAACGAGAAATTTATCGATGCTGCTGGCGTCGCTATTGGTCGTGGCGGGCGCCATTTTCGCGAGCGGGGCTCGCGCTGAAGGTGAAGTGCCCATGCCACCCGCAATCGGCGCTACCATTGAAGACTTTACGCTACCCGACGTTGACAACAAGGAACACTCGCTGAAATCGCTTGCCGGCAAGAAGGGCACGGTGCTGCTGTTTATCGCGGTTCAATGTCCGGTTTCCAACGCCTACAACGAGCGCATGGAAAAACTTGCCCAGGAGTACAAAGCGAAGGGCATCGCCGTCGTCGGTATCAACTCCAACGTCGCCGAAGATGCGACAGCAGTTAAAGGCCACGCTGCGGAAAACAAACTCTCTTTCCCGATCCTTAAGGATCCAGGTAACAAGATCGCTGACAAACTCGGCGCTACTGTGACGCCGGAAGCTTACTTCCTCGATGGAAACAACAAGCTGCTCTATCACGGCCGCATCGACAACTCTCGCAACGCCGCGCAAGTCGAAACAAGCGACCTGCGAAATGCCCTCGACGCCGCGCTCGCGGGCAAGGCCATTGAAAAAACAGAAGCGAAGGCTTTTGGTTGCAGTATTAAGAGAGCGTAGTAAGCAATGCGTTTTACAAAAGCGGTCATTCCTGTAGCGTTGTGCATTCTGTTAGTGGGTTTCGCGGCGCCGGCCCAAAAGCGAAAGGGCCGCGCCACGAAGCCACGCAAACCGTTGCCGGTCGTGTCGTCGATCGATATGGAAGCGTTCAAAGGTTTGCTCACGCAGCAACGCGAGCATCCGTTACTCGTTAACTTCTGGGCCACGTTTTGCGATCCGTGTCGCGACGAGTTTCCAGATCTCGTGCAGATCGATAAGGACTACCGGCCGCGCTCGCTCGAGTTTGTCACGGTGTCGCTCGACGACGTGAGCGAGATCAAAAACGAGGTGCCGAAGTTTCTTGATTCGATGAAGGCTACGATGCCGGCCTACCTGCTCAACATCCCTGACCCCGAGCCCGCGATCAATTTCGTCGATCTAAAATGGCGTGGCGATCTGCCGGCGACTTATTTGTACAACGAGAAAGGCGAGGTTGTTTACAAGCACATCGGACGAATCAAGACGGCTGAACTGCGCGAGGCGATCGAGAACGTGCTTAAGAAAGGCGCTACGCAGTAAAAATGCTTAGACACGGATTACATTGATTCCTGATGATTACTCCCGAAGTTATCGCCGCACATAACCTCACACCGCAAGAATTCGATCGAATAAAGGAACTGCTTGGCCGTGAACCGAGTTTTGCTGAGCTCGGGATCTTCTCGGTCATGTGGTCGGAACACTGCTCCTACAAATCTTCACGCATTCATCTGAAACGTCTTCCTACGACTGGACCACGCGTGATCGTCCCGCCCGGCGAAAATGCCGGCGTCGTTGATCTCGGCGACGGCTGGTGCGCGGCTTTCAAAATTGAGTCGCACAACCACCCATCGTTTATCGAGCCGTTTCAGGGCGCCGCCACTGGTGTGGGCGGCATTCTTCGCGACATCTTCACGATGGGCGCGCGTCCCGTCGCTTCGATGAACAGTCTGCGATTTGGATCGCTCGATCATCCACAGCACGGTCCTCGTAATCGATCGCTGCTGGCGGGCGTAGTTGCCGGCATCGCGCATTACGGCAACGCGTTTGGTGTTGCCACTATCGGCGGTGAAGTCGCATTCGACGATGCTTATGCGTTGAACCCGTTGGTGAATGCGTTTGCACTAGGACTCGTGCGACACGATCAAATCTTTTTCGGCAAAGCGACTGGAATCGGGAACCCCGTGCTATACGTCGGGGCAAAAACCGGACGCGATGGGATTCACGGCGCCACGATGGCGTCAGCCGAGTTTGATGAAGAAGCCCTCGCGAAACGTCCCACCGTGCAGGTGGGCGATCCGTTTCTCGAGAAGCTTTTGTTGGAAGCGTGTCTCGAGGCGATGCGCAGTGGCGCGGTCGCGGGGATTCAGGACATGGGCGCCGCGGGCCTGACTTCGTCGTCGTGTGAAATGGCGGCGCGCGCGGGCACGGGCATCGAGTTAGACCTATCGCTGGTCCCACAACGCGAGCAGAACATGACTGCGTACGAGATGCTGTTGTCAGAATCGCAGGAGCGTATGCTGATCGTGGCGCATTCCGGTCGCGAGCGTGAGGTCGTCGACATCTTTCGGAAGTGGGACCTCGATGCGGTCGTGATCGGCCGCGTGCGCGACACTCGTCGCATGCAGGTTTTTCATAACGCGGAGATGGTTGCGGACATTCCGGTCGAAGCGTTAACGGATGAAGCGCCGCGCTACGAACGTCCGATGGTTCCATCCAAAAAGCAGGAACCGCAGATCAAACGGATCGAGAGCGCGGATCTGAATTCGGATCTGCATAAACTGATTTCGGCAGGGAATATTGCTTCAAAACATTGGGTTTATCGCCAGTACGATCACATGGTGCGGACCAACACAGCGATCCTGCCGGGCGCCGATGCGGCGGTCGTGCGCATCAAGGAAACGCGGCGTGCACTCGCTATGACGCTCGACGGCAACGGACGTTACTGCGCGGCGAACCCACGCGAGGGCGCGAAGCTGATCGTCGCGGAGGCTGCGCGCAACGTGGTGTGCGTGGGAGCGCGGCCGATCGCGATCACAAACTGTCTCAACTTCGCATCGCCTGAGCGGACGGAAGTCATGTGGTCGTTCTCAGAAGTGATCGACGGCATGGCGGAAGCCTGCCGCGCGTTTGAAACGCCGGTCGTTTCCGGAAATGTTTCTTTCTACAACGAAACTGAAGGGCGTGGGATTCTGCCGACGCCCGTGATCGGAATGGTCGGATTGATTGAGGACGTGCGACGAGTTGTTTCACCGGGTTTCAAAAAGCGGGGCGACGTGATAGCCCTGCTCGGCACAACTCACGACGATCTCGCGATGAGTGAGTTTGCGGTGAGTGTCGCGGGCGTAACTACTGTAGAAATTGTGACGGCGGGGAAAGTGCCGGAGCTCGATATGGACCGTGAGAGGGCCGTACAGAAGGCTTGCCTCGAGGCTGCCGAAGCTGGGCTTCTACTCTCAGCGCACGACTGTGCCGATGGTGGACTGGCAGTCACGCTCGCTGAATCGTGTTTCTCAACTCTCGGTCGTGAGGCGATCGGCGCCGATGTTGATATCGAAGGCGCACTTGGTCCAACGGCGTTACTGTTTAGCGAATCGCCGTCACGAATCGTGATTAGCTTCGCTGCGACAGACCAGCAGGCAATTGAGGAAATTGCCGCGCGCAATCAGGCGCCGTTCGCGATTCTCGGCCACGTCGGTGGAACGCGTTTGACCATGAGTGTGAATCGGCAACCAGCCGTGTCGCTCGATGTCGTGGAGTTGGAAGAAGCATGGCGCAGTGCGTTAGCCGGCAAACTCCAGGCTGAACTCGTAAGCGTTTAGATCGTTTAGCCGCAAAAAAGGCACATAAAGCACAAAGGCTTCGTTTTTTTGGTGTCTTTTGTGCCTTTTTGCGGCTAAAACTTTTCGTGGCCAACATGCATCCCGTCATTTACCTCAACAAAACCATGGTTGAGGCGACGAAAGCGCGCGTCGCGCCGGTCTCTTCCGCGATGCTCTACGGGCGCGGCGTCTTTACGACTCTTGCAATCTACAACTCAGAACCGTTTCTCTGGTCCAAGCACTGGCAGCGACTTACCGCGCACGCCAAAAAACTCGGCATCGATTACACCGGCTGCAACGAAAAGAACGTTGGCGACGCTCTGCAAAAGTTGATCTCCGTCAACCAGGTGAAAGAAGGTCGCGCGCGCGTGATCATGCTCGCACGGCATGGCCGCGATATCTGGAAGACGAAAGTTCCGGGCGCGAAGAAAACCGATCTGCTGATCATGACAGGCGATCCACAGAAGCTCGCGCCCGCCGGCATGTCGCTCGCCGTCTCGCCTTATCGCACCAACACGTTTTCACCGTTGTCGGGAGTAAAGAGCCTGAACTATCTCGACCACGTGCTATCGTGGGAGGAAGCGCAGAGCCGCGACTTTGATGAGGCGGTTGTCTTGAATGAGCGTGGCGAGATCGTTTCAGCGACGACGGCGAACTTGTTTTGGGCGAAGAATGGCACGCTGCACACGCCGGCGTTGAGCACCGGCGCACTGGCCGGTGTCACGCGCGAGTGCGTGATCGACATCGCGAACAAACATTTCCTCCCGCTGCTTGAAGCTGTTTACGAGATGCCGGATCTGACTGACGCAGATGAGATATTCTTGACGTCGTCGAGTTTGGGCGTCGCAACGGTCACGACGTTCGACTTTAGACGTTATTCAGAGGGACCACTCACCACCACCATCGCGGAGGCATACCGGCAATTAAACCGCGGATAAAGCGGATAAGGGCATTGATCTAATTCTCTTGCCCGTTAAGTCAAACACTGCATTCGCAACCGCCGGCGCGAGTCCAACGATCGGTGTCTCACCAGCACCTGCTGACGGCAAATCTTTTCGATCCAATAGAATGATCTCAATCGCGGGCATGTCACTAAACCGCGGCAAGCGGTACTTCGAAAACTTCCCGTTAAGAACCTGTCCATTCTTAAACTGAATGCTCTCGAACATCGCGCCGCCAATTGCCTGCACGACTGCGCCTTCAACCTGGTTATGCAGGTGCAACTTGTTCACGATCGCGCCGCATTCGAAACTCTCGACCACTCGCTCGAGCTTCACACTTCCCGTCTTCGGATCAACTGAAACTTCAGCGGCTGTTGCGATGTAACCGCCTTTCTCAAAGCCACACGCAATTCCGCGTCCCCGTCCTTCCGTTTTCTTTCGGCTCCAACCGGATGCACTCGCGGCCGCTTCCAGCACCGCTTTGAGTCGCCCATCCTTGATATTCTTCAAACGAAACTCCACCGGATCGAGACGCACGAGCTGGGCCAACTCATCGATGTGCACTTCGCGCGCGAAGTGATTCGCAGTCGCGGCCAATCCGCGATACGAGCCCTGTCGCAGCGGCGATTTGCTGTTGTGAAACTGAATGTCCTGGTTCGGAAAATCATATTTGACCTGAATACCCGATCCGCCCGAGTTGTAATTGTGAAACTCCCACGCGGTCACGGCGCCATCGTTCTTCACACCGCTCGTGACTTCGATCACGCCGGCAGGACGCAAGTACGCCCACTGGAATTCTTCTTCGCGTGTCCAGACGAGTTTCACGGGCTTGCCACTCGCGCGCGCGAGGCGTGCTGCTTCGATCGCGCATTCGCCGGTGTGCTTGCCGCCATAACCGGAACCCGTGTCAGGCACGATCACGCGTACCTTGTCTTCGGATATGTGAAACGCCTCGGCCAACTCGGATCTGACACCGAAGGGCCGCTGCGTGCCGGTCCAAACCGTGAGCTTGCCATCGTTCCACTCAGCGACGGCGGCGCGTGGCTCGAGCGGGGCGTGAGCGATGTAGGCGATCGTGTACGTTTGCGAGAGTTTCTTGTCGGCGGCCGCCATGCCGTCGGCGATTGAGCCGACCGGACGCCCGCGACCCGCCGAAGCATTCTTTTTCAAATACTCAAACAGTTCTGCATTACCCGGTTGACCGGGAGCCTGCCAGTGGACAGCGATTGCTTTCTCCGCGCGTAATGCGGTTTCGCGATCGGGCGCCGTGACACCGAGGAAGTCACCGTCGCGCACGACAACCACGCCACGTATCGCCTCGGCGGCCTTCGTATCGCTGGAAACGAGCTTAGCTTCGAGCGCTGACGGTCTAACTACGCGCCCATACATCATTCCCTCGCGCTTGAGGTCGGTCGTGTACTGATGTTTTCCATTCACAAAATCGCGACCATTAACTTTGGCAACCGAAGTTCCCGCGATGGTCCAATCCTTTGCCGGCGTAGTCGCGACATCCGCTGGAATTGTCTTGACGAGTTTCTGTCCCTTTGCAACTTCGGCAAGCGTCAACGATTTCGACGCATCGTGATTGACGAAACGCGCATTCACGATCCGAACCGCGTTGGGCTCGAGTTTCAACTGCTCGGCAGCAAGAGAGATCAACGTTTCGCGCGCGGCCGCTGCGGCTTTGCGCAACTGGGGCGCCATCCGCGGCGTGGTGAGGCTGCCGAATGTGCCCATGTCAAACGGTGTTAGATCGGTGTCAGCCATCACGATACGTATTACGTCGATCGGAACGTGCAGCTCTTCCGCAACTGCCTGCGCCAGCGAAGTGCGAATGTTCTGGCCGATTTCGACTTTGCCAGTGAAGACTGAAACCATGCCGTTTTCATCGATGTGGATCCACGCGCCGATCTCGTCAGGTATGCGTTGATTGCCGCGACCGCGGCCGCCGGATTCGCCCTGCTCTTGCTGGAGTGTGTGCGCGACCAAATTTGAGACGGGCACGATCAGAGCGATGCCACCGCTGAATGCTTTGAGAAACTGGCGGCGGTTGAAGCTGAAGTTATAAAGTGGTCCCTCGAAAAGCTCGTAGCGTTCGACTTCGAGAAGCTCGCCGTTGAGATCTTTCGTGTCGTTCATTCGGCTACCTCTTTCCTCGTGCCGGCTGCGATCTCGATCGCATTGACGATTCGCGCATATGTGCCGCAGCGACAGACGTTGCCGTCCATGTGCTTGACGATCTCGTCGCGGTTCGGTTTGGCGTTCTTGTTCAAGAGCGCGGCGGCGGCCATGATCATGCCGGGAGTGCAGTAGCCGCATTGCAAGGCGTCCGCTTTGAGAAACGCATCCTGTAACGGGTGCAGCTTGCCGTCTTTCTCCATGCCTTCGATCGTCGTGATCTGCTTGCCGCTGACTCGCCCAACCGGCGTCACGCACGAACGCATGGCCTGCCCATCGACGAGCACCGTGCACGCGCCACATTTCGCTTCGCCACAACCATATTTGGCGCCGGTCAGGTTCAGATCGTCGCGCAGGACGTAGAGCAGAGGTGTTTGCGCGTCGACATCAACGCGCAACTTCTTTCCGTTCACGTTCAGGTTCAGTTCTTTAGCCATAGCGTTACTTAGTTTAGCCCTACTTAGCCATAGATGACACGGATGACACACATCTGTAAATCTGATAACGTGCAAAAACCATGAGTACTGTAACTGAAGAAACTTCTGAAGCCGCTGAGCCAACAACACATAAGTGGGTCTACCTCTTTGACGAGGGTCCCGGCGACGATAAAGCCCTGCTGGGAGGAAAAGGCGCCGGACTCTGCGAGATGACGCGCGCCGGACTGCCCGTGCCGCCCGGACTCGTCGTCACCACCGAAGCCTGCAACGCCTTCTTCGACAACGACAAAAACTTTCCCGAAGGCATGTGGGAACAGGTTCAGGACGGCCTGAAGAAGATCGAGGAGAAGGTCGGCAAGAAGTTTGGCGACCCGAAGAACCCGCTGCTCGTGTCAGTACGCTCAGGCGCGGCGTTCTCGATGCCGGGCATGATGGACACGGTGCTGAACCTCGGCTTGAACGAAGAAACAGTGCAGGGTTTGGCGGAACAGACTGGCGATTTGCGTTTTGCACTCGACGCTTATCGACGCTTCGCGTCGTTGTTTGGCGAAATCGTGATGGGCGTGGCGCACGAGAAGTTTGAACGCGTGCTCGATCGTTTCAAAGCACAGACACAGGGTGGACGCGATACGGATCTCGCAGCAGATCACTTGCGTGAGATCATCACGGCGGAGAAACAGATCATCCTGACTGAACAGTCTGCGATTCCCGAAGATCCTTACGAACAACTCCGCGTCGCGATCGCAGCGGTCTTCAACTCATGGATGGGACGTCGCGCGATCGACTATCGACGCATCAATCGCATTCCCGACACGTTGGGAACCGCCGTCAACGTGCAGGCGATGGTCTTTGGAAACATGGGCGCGGGAAGTGGCACCGGTGTCGCATTCACACGCAATCCATCCACAGGCAAAAAAGAGTTGTATGGTGAGTACCTGCTGAATGCGCAGGGTGAAGACGTTGTCGCCGGCACTCGCACGCCCAATCCGATCAGTCAACTTCGAAAGGAGTTGCCCGAGGTTTACGATCAGTTCGCTTCGATCACGGACCTGCTCGAAAAGCATTATCACGACATGCAGGACTGCGAGTTTACGATCGAGCGCGGCAAGCTCTGGATGCTGCAAACACGCACCGGCAAACGCAGTGGCGCCGCCGCGGTGCGGATCGCTGTCGAAATGGTTTACGAAAAACTGATCGATAAAGCGACTGCTGTCAAACGCGTCTCTCCCGAACAACTCGATCAACTGCTGCATCCGACTGTCGATCCGAAGACGAATGCGACCGTGCTCGCGACCGGTCTACCTGCAAGTCCGGGCGCGGCACAGGGCCAGGTTGTTTTCAGTCCCGATGAAGCCGAAGAGCTGGCGCGCGAAGGTAAGCAGGTCGTGCTCGTGCGGCAGGAAACCAGTCCCGACGACTTTCACGGCATGGTTGCCGCTCAGGCGATCGTCACCGC
>DAIOGT010000116.1:0-14687 GCA_036745095.1 Pyrinomonadaceae bacterium | reverse complement strand
GGAGAAGAGCCAGGCGATTGGGTTGCGGATGCTCAGAAACTTCGCCACAGATTAACGCAGATTTGTATAAATCGATTTACACAGATCTGCGTTAATCTGTGGTTAAAAAGATGCTCGCAAAACGAATCATCCCATGTCTCGATGTTGATAATGGCCGCGTCGTCAAAGGTATTCGCTTTGTCTCACTGACTGATGCAGGCGATCCGGTGGCGCAGGCCAAGCGTTACGATTTAGAAGGCGCTGACGAGTTGACGTTTCTCGACATCACCGCCTCTTCCGATCGCCGCGACATTGTTGCCGAGCTCGTGCGTCGCGTGGCCGACGAAGTGTTCATTCCGTTTACGGTCGGCGGTGGCTTGCGATCAGTCGAAGACATTCGCGCGATTCTTCGCGCGGGCGCGGACAAGATCACTTTGAACACCGCCGCGGTCGAAAATCCGGAGTTGATAAAAGCCTGTGCGGAGACTTTTGGAAGCCAGTGCGTCGTCGTTGCGATCGACGCGCGCAGGCGTGAGCAGGGCGGTTGGGAGGTTTTCACGCACGGTGGTCGCCGGCCGGTTTGGTGGGATGCAATCGAATGGGCGCAGCGCGCCGAAGAACTCGGCGGCGGCGAGATTCTTTTGACCAGCATGGATTGCGACGGCACACGCAACGGTTACGATATCGAGCTCACGCGTGCCGTTTCAGACGCGGTCCGAATACCGGTGATCGCTTCGGGTGGCGCAGGCCGACTGGAACATTTCTTTGACGCACTCACCGCGGGTGGAGCGAGTGCTGTACTGGCAGCGTCGCTTTTTCACTTTGGCGAGCTGTCAATTGGCGACGTGAAGAGTTACCTGAGAACGCGTGGTCTGGAAGTAAGATGATTAACTTCGACGAGATTCGCTTTGACGAGCGCGGGCTGATACCCGCGATCGTTCAGGACGCGGCGACACGCGAAGTGCTCACGCTCGCTTACATGAATCGTGAGAGCCTCGCGCGCACACTCGAAACAAAACAGACGTGGTTCTGGTCGCGATCAAGAAGCGAGCTCTGGCACAAAGGCGAGACGTCCGGCAACACGCAGGAGGTTGTGAGTCTGGCGCTGGACTGCGATCGAGATGCGATTATCGTTGCGGTTAAACCCGCCGGACCTGCGTGTCACACGGGCGCGGTTTCGTGCTTCGAGACCGGAACTCAACCGCCGAGTCTCGGTCTTCTGCTGGACCAGCTGTACGAATTGATCCAGGGCCGTGAACGCGAACGGCCTGCGGGCTCTTACACAACTTATCTGTTCGAAGAAGGGCTCGATAAGATACTGAAGAAAGTCGGCGAGGAATCGGCCGAGACGATCATCGCGGCAAAGAACGACGACGATGCACGCTTGACTGCGGAAGCAGCAGACCTCGTTTACCACTTGCTCGTTTTGCTGGTGGCGCGTGGCGTCAGTCTCACCGACATCGCGCATGAACTCGGGCGACGCAGAAAGGGTCACAGTGAAAACCCAGCTTAACGAGTTGCTCGAGTTTGCAGAAGATCTCGCACACGGCGCCGGTAAGATCACGTTGCAGTACTTTCGCAAGCAGCCGGAAACGAGCAAAAAGCCTGACGGCAGTTACGTCACGATTGCCGACAAAGAAGCCGAGAGTTACTTGCGCAAGCGAATTGCGGAGCGGTTTCCCGGCGACGGAATTCTCGGTGAAGAGGAAGGCGAAGCGCAGGGCACGTCAGGGCGGCGCTGGATACTCGATCCGATCGACGGCACGTTCGCGTTTGTGCATGGCGTTCCGCTTTACGGAGTGTTGATCGCGGTCGAGATTGAAGATGAGATGACGGTGGGGGTCGTGAACATACCGGCGCTCGGCGAGATCGTTTCCGCTGCGAAGGGGCTCGGATGTTTTTTCAATGGTGAGCGAGCGCGTGTGTCAGCAACGGCCGAGCTCAAGGACGCGCTGTTGTTATCGACGAGTTTTTTTGAGTGCGCCCGTTATGGTTTTGGGCCTGCGGCTGAAACACTGCAAGCGAGAGCGAAGACGAGCCGGACGTGGGGAGACTGCTACGGTTACGTGCTAGTTGCAACGGGCCGCGCGGATGTCATGCTCGATCCGGTAATGAATCTATGGGACTGCGCTCCGTTGTTGCCGATCATGGAAGAGGCTGGCGGAACATTTACTGACTGGCGCGGTGTGCGGACGGCGTCTGGCGGTAATGCAATCGCGACGAACGGTGTGTTGTTTGACGAAGTGATGAAGGTAATCCGCGAACGATGATTGTGATACCGGCGATCGATTTAAAGAATGGAAAGTGCGTGCGGCTCTTGCAGGGGCGCAAGTCTGACATGACTGTTTACAATGACAACCCTGTTGAGGTGGCGCGGCAGTTTGCATCCGCGGGCGCGGAGATGATTCACGTCGTGGATCTTGATGGAGCATTCACCGAAGCCGGCTCGCCGAACCGCGCGGTGGTCACAAAGATCGTCGAGGCAGTAGACGTTCCCATCGAATTCGGCGGCGGTGTTCGAACGATTGACGACGTGCGGCAGCTTTGCGATGCGGGTGTGGCTCGTGTTGTCTTAGGAACCTTGGCGGCTGAATCAGTGGACTCATTGAGGCAGATTGTCGACGAGTTTTCCACGCAGATCTGCGTTGGCATCGACGCGCGGGACGGGCGCGTGATGACACGCGGCTGGGAATCCGCGACGCCGTTGTTGGCTACGGATCTGGCGCGGTCAGTTGCGGAGTGTGGCGTCGAACGAATCATCTACACCGATATTGCTCGCGACGGCATGCTCAGTGGACCAAACATTCAACAGACGCTCGCGGTTGCCGAAGCTGCGAATATCAGTGTCACAGCGTCTGGTGGCGTCTCGAGCCTCGACGATATCAAACGTCTTAAGGACGCACGCGATCCTCGTCTTGACAGCGTCATCGTCGGCAAAGCTTTATACGAAGGGAAATTCAAATTGGAAGAGGCGATCCTGGCCGCGGATCTTCGCGGATAAACGCGGATCAGAATATGAATAATTCAATTTACAAAGAAGGAATTTTGAACGGGCGCGTGGCGTTCGTAACCGGCGGCGGCACAGGCATCACGGGTGGAGTTGCACGCGCACTTGCTGAGGCAGGCGCGAGCGTCGCGCTCGTCAGTCGTAACATGGACCACCTCGGACCTGCAGCACAGGCAATCAACGACGCTGGTGGCAAAGCGATAGCGGTTGCCGTTGACGTTCGCCAGCCGGAGGAAGTCGAAAAAGCAGTCGCGCAAACGGTCGAGCAGCTTGGCAAGATCGATATCGTCGTGAATGGCGCCGCCGGAAACTTTCTTTGTGCAGCCGAGGAGTTGTCGCCGAACGGATTCGGAACCGTGGTCGACATCGATCTCAAAGGCACGTTCAACGTCTGTCGCGCGACGTTTGCACAGCTCAAGGAGCATCGCGGACAGATTCTGAATATCAGCGCGACACTTCACTACCTGGGAACGCCGATGCAGCTCCATGTGTCTGCGGCGAAAGCTGGTGTCGATGCCTTGACGCGCAATCTCGCGGTCGAGTGGGGTCGCTACGGCATACGCGTCAACGCGATCGCGCCTGGTCCAATCGAGGACACGGAAGGGATGAAGCGTCTCGTGCCTGAGCCGGTGAAGCAGCGTTTGCTAAAGGGAGTGCCGATCGGGCGATTTGGCCGGATCGCGGACATCGAAAAAGCGGCACTGTTTATCTGTTCGGATGCGGCGAGTTTTATCAACGGCGTCGTGTTGGTTGTCGACGGAGGTCACTGGCTCACCGGCACGCGTCTCGGATAAGACCGCGAAGAACAACAGATGCTCGATCTGCAACCACCATCGTTCGAAGCGTTTGAACGCGAGGCGCGACAGGGCAACGTCGTGCCCGTCGTGCGTTCGGTGCTGGCGGACCTACACACGCCGGTCGGCACCTTCATGCGCATCGCCGGTGATTCGCCGTACGCTTTTCTGCTCGAATCGGTTGAAGGTGGTGAACGAATCGCGCGTTACACCTTCCTCGGCTCCGAGCCGGAGATGATCGTGCGCGGCAAGGGAATGCAGACGATCGTCGAGCGCAACGGCAAGACCGAGCAATACTTGAAGGTTGCGACCGAGTGGGTCAGAGATTATTTCCGCGGGCGCTCACTCGCGCGCCGGCCCGGTCTCGTGCCGTTTGCCGGTGGCGCGGTCGGCTACATCGGCTACGATGCGGCTCAGTGGTTTGAACCCGCGTTGCGTGACGATCGAACGCAGGCGCTCGATCCTCCGACTGAGGCAGTGTGGATGTTTTATCGAAACGTGATCGCCTTCGATCGCGTCAAGCAGCGCCTCGAGATCGTTTCGATCGTTTTTACCGAAGAAGCGGGCGGCAGCTACGAGCGGCTGCGCGACCTTTACGATCAGGCGGTAGCACGAACGAAAGAAGTTGAGAAGTGGATCTATGAAAGTGTTGCGCCGGTGAGAGTGCAGCCGCGCAACGAGAACGCTGGGAACGTTTCACTGCAGTCAAACTGGTCGCGCCGTGCTTTTGAAGAAGCCGTGCGGCAGGTGAAGGACCACATCGCCGCCGGCGACTGTTATCAGGTCGTGCTTTCGCAACGGTTCTCAGCTCAGTTTGATGGCGACCCTTTGCAGATCTATCGAGCCCTGCGCGCCATCAATCCTTCGCCGTACATGTTCTTTCTTCGGCTCGGCGACGAAACTGTGGTGGGCGCTTCCCCGGAGATGCTGGTTCGTTGTCATGGCCAGCGGCTTGACTATCGTCCGATCGCAGGCACGAGGAAACGTGGCGCGACAGAGACGGAGGATTGGGTGTTGAGCGAAGATTTGAGATCTGATGCGAAAGAGATCGCGGAGCACATGATGCTGGTCGACCTCGGGCGCAACGATCTCGGGCGTGTCTCGGATTACGGATCGGTGAAGGTTGAAGATTTAATGCACGTCGAGCGCTATTCTCACGTGCAGCATCTGGAGACGAGCTTGAGATCGAGATTGCGTGATGGTCTGGATCGTTTCGATGCGCTCGCGTCGTGTTTTCCGGCGGGAACTGTGACTGGCGCGCCGAAGATTCGTGCAATGGAGATCATTCGCGGGCTCGAGCCGGAACGTCGTGGCATTTACGCGGGCTCGGTGTTGTACATGGATTACGCGGACAATCTCGATTCGTGTATCGCGATCAGGACGATCGTTTTGCGCGACGGCCAGGCGATGGTCCAGGCAGGAGCGGGGATCGTAGCGGACTCCGTTCCTGAGCATGAGTATGCGGAAACGGTGAACAAGGCGCGAGCGATGTTTCGTGCGATTGAAATGGCGCAAAGAGGTCTTTAGCAAGAATGAACAGAATTGGGGCGATAGTTTTTTCATTCGTAATGATGGCGACCGTGGCGAGTGCGCAGTCGAATCAGGTTGAGCCGCCGAAGAAAGCGAATGTGCGCGCGGCCATTGAGACGAGTCCGGCAGAGCCGTTCGATGGTGCACCGGTCGAGAAAATGGCGAGTCAGTGCGTCACGCTTGAAACAGAACTCGGCGCGATCGAGATCGCCATGATGCCCGAGGTTGCGCCGGAGGCAGTACGAAATTTTCTCAATCTCTCGGCGACAGGCGCGTTTGATACGACGAGTTTTAGCCGCGTGCTGAAAGGTTTTGTGATTCAGGGAGGGAATCTTCAGACGAGTGAGAAATGGAGCGAGGCGCTGGCCAAACGTATGACGCGCAAGCTGCCTGATGAACCGGGCCTCGTAAAACACGTGCGCGGCATCGTCTCGATGGCACGTACCGAGGAACCAAACAGTGCCTCAACACATTTCTTCATCCTCGCCGGACCTGGACCACACCTCGACAGCAAGTTTGCTGCGTTTGGCACCGTGACGAAGGGAATGGAAGTGGTCGACGCGATCAACCAGGCGCCCGCCGAGAATGAAACACCCGAGAAGCCCGTCAAAATTATTCGGGCAATCGTCAATGCGTGTAAGAAGTAATGTTGTTAGTAATCGATAACTACGATTCGTTCACTTACAACCTCGTCCAGTATCTCGGCGAACTGGGCGCGACGGTTGAAGTGCGTCGCAACGATCACGTCAGCGTTGATGAGATCGAGCATCAACTACGCCCGGAACGGATTGTGATTTCGCCTGGACCAGGAACTCCGAACGATGCCGGTATCACGCTTGACGTGATCCAACGGTTCGCGGGAAAAGTCCCGCTGCTCGGCGTCTGTTTGGGCCATCAGGCGATTGGCCAGGCGTTTGGCGGTAAAGTAATTCGCGCGCCTGAGCTGATGCACGGCAAAGCGTCGGAAGTTCATCACGACGGAAAGACAATCTTTGCCGGCATAAACGATCGCTTTCTCGCGGGGCGCTATCACTCGTTGATCGTTGAGCGAGAGTCACTGCCCTCGTGCCTGGAAATTTCGGCTTACACTGCTAACGACATCATCATGGGCCTGCGGCATCGTGAGCTGAAAGTGGAGGGCGTCCAGTTTCATCCCGAATCGATCCTGACTTCCGACGGCAAACAATTGCTCGCTAATTTTCTGAAACTCTAACCCACCGCAACACTCATGGCTATTCATCCTCTAACTGACTTCCTCGCACGGCTTGTTCGCCGCGAAAACCTGAGTCGCGCGGACGCTTTCGACCTGCTCGAAGCTTTGCTGGATGCAGAAGCTACTGACGCTCAGATTTCGGGCGCGTTGGTGGCGCTCGCCGCCAAGGGCGAGACGGTCGAAGAGTTGACGGGAATGGCGGAGGGACTGCGATCCCGAGCGGTGCGCGTGATTTCGCAGCACCAGTGTTTTATCGACACGGCGGGAACAGGATCGAGTCGCGCGAAGACTTTCAACATCTCAACCGCGGCGGCCTTTGTGATCGCCGGCGCGGGCCTGCCGGTGGCAAAACATGGCAATCGTGCGGCGAGCAGCAAGTGTGGAAGTGCGGATTTGCTGACGGCGCTCGGCGTTAACGTGTCGGCGATCCCGCTTGTTTCCGAGAACGCGCTGAACGAGATCGGGATCTGCTTCATGTTTGCGCCGCTCTATCACGGCGCGACAGCGAGGGTCGCGGGTATTCGCCGGCAACTCGGGATTCATACTACGTTCAACCTGCTTGGACCGTTGAGTAATCCGGCGGGAGCACCGCGGCAGATCATCGGCGTATGGCGCAAAGACTTAGCGGAGAAGCTCGCACACGTGCTGGCGGGACTAGGAACCGAGCGCGCGTGGGTGGTCCATGGTGGAGACGGGTTGGACGAGATCACCCTCGCGGGCAAGACTCACGTTGTCGAAGCACAGAATGGAGAAGTTAGGACTCTTGAAATCAGTCCGCACGACTTTGGGTTCGATGAAGGAACGATTGACCATCTCCGTGGTGGCGATGCCGATGCAAACGCCGAGATCGTGAGCGCAGTACTCGGCGGTTCGCGCACGGACGAGGCGAGAACGTTGGTGATCATGAATGCGGCAGCGGCGCTTTTTCTGGGTGGGGCGGCGGCGGATTTGCGAGAGGGCGCACAGCTTGCAGCTGATGCGATCGATACAGGCGCCGCGGGACACAAGTTAGAACTGCTGATCGAGGCGACCAGTGGCCCTTGAACCGCGGATTATGCGGATTTTAATTGTATGAATTTGCTTGCGGAAATAGTTGCGAAGAAGCGAGAGCGGCTGCGAAGTAAGGCAAATCCGCACGCGTTCCTTCGTGCGTTGCAAACGGATGGCATCAACATCATCGCGGAGTTCAAGCGACGCTCGCCTTCAAAAGGCGTGATCCGCGCTGACGCGAATGTGATTGAGATTGCGCGTGCGTATCAAACAGGTGGTGCAGTCGCCATGTCGGTGCTTACAGAAGAAGACTACTTTGACGGTTCTCTCGACGATCTACGGTACGTGAAATCAACAGTAGAATTGCCGGTGCTTCGCAAAGACTTCATTGTTGACGAATATCAGGTTTACGAATCCGCTGTGGCAGGCGCCGACGCGATCCTGTTGATAGTTGCTGTGCTCGACGATGAACTGCTTTTGCGCCTGCGACGTCTCGCCGAAGACGAGCTGCAAATGGATGCGCTCGTCGAAGTCCACACCAGCGACGAGATGAAACGAGCCGCAGCCTGCGGAGCGAAACTCATCGGCGTAAACAATCGCGATCTCCGCACGTTTGAAGTGTCACTCGACACATCTCTGCGTCTCGCGCGCGAAGCACCTTCGGATGCTTTGTTAATCAGTGAAAGCGGCTTGAACAGCCCGGCAGATTTGCAACGCTTGTACGAAGCCCGTTATCGCGGCTTTCTGATCGGCGAGACGCTGATGCGTGCTGACGATCCCGCGGCGCTACTTCGCAGTTTTAGAGGTGTCGAATGACACTCGTGAAGATCTGCGGTATCACGAATCTCGATGACGCACTCGCTGCGGCCGCAGCCGGCGCGGACGCCCTCGGCTTTAATTTTTACAAACCGAGTTCGCGGTATATCACGCCGCAGCACGCGCGCGAGATCACTGAACAACTTCCCGCTGCACTGCTCACCGTCGGCGTCTTCGTCAACGAGGACACACCAGATGCCGTGCGAAGCATCGCACGCGAAGCAGGAATCAAAGCACTACAACTGCATGGTGACGAATCGCCCGAATTTTGTCGCGAGCTTGCCGCCGATCGTTACGTAATTAAAACGTTAGCCGTGTCGAGTAGTTTTGATGTGCAAACGGCTAGGGCATACGAAGTCGACGCAATCATGCTCGATACGCGTGACACCAACTTGCGTGGCGGCACCGGCCGCGTATTTGACTGGTCAGTTGCACAGCAGGTTCGAGAGTCGATCCCGAAACTTTTTCTCGCGGGCGGCTTGTCACCTGAAAATATTGAAAGTGCAATCAGCACGGTGCGCCCGTTTGCAGTCGACGCCTGTAGCGCCCTTGAAGAGAGCCCGGGAAAAAAGAATCACGAGCGCATGCGTGTATTTATAAACACCGTTCGGAGCACCCAGCCTTGACGTTTCCCTACAGTCGCAGAGTATCCTAGCTCTTGCCCCAAATATGAAGATTTCGGAACGTCCTCCCCGAACAACCTTATTTGAATTATCGACCTCTCTACGTCTGACTATGACTCCGCGGCCTGAAAAAGAACCCATTACCCGACCTTCCGACCGTTCGCGCGGACGTGTGCTTTTAATCGCGGAGGATCGAGCGCCATTTGTTGAAACTCTTACGGGCCGTGGCATCGACGTGTTTGGTGTTTCCAACGGCACCGCCGCCATCGTTTCGCTGACGCGAACGCGCCCACATCTCGTCATTGCTGATACCACTACTCGAGGATTGAAAGTCCGCGAACTGGCAAAGATGCTTGCCCAGCAGGAAGACGGAATTCCGCTCTTGCTGGCGGGCACTGAACCTGCCACGGTGGCGGCGCGGCTCGCTGCGATCGTCGAAGGCGCTTTTGATTACTTCACGTTGCCTGCTGAAGTAGATCTACTCGTCGAGAGAACGCAGCAGTTAGTGCTATTGCGGCAGAAGATTGACCAGTTACGAGCCGATGCGGACCTCGACTCGCTCACAGGTCTTGCGAATCGTCGTCGCTTTCGTGTCGCACTCGCTCGCGAGGTCGAACGTTGGCGACGCTATCGCGTGCCTTGCGCGTTGTTGATGCTGGATATCGATCACTTGAAAGCGGTGAATGATAAATTTGGGCATCCGGTGGGAGACAGTGTGATCCGGCAAATTGCGCAAACGTTGAAGGAAGTCTCCCGAGATAACGACACTGCCGCGCGGCTTGGTGGAGAAGAGTTTGGGCTGTTGTTGGCGGGTGTCGAGCTTGACCGCGCAGTGTTGGCCGCCGAGCGTTTGCGGTCGGTGCTCAGTAGCAAACGGGTTGAAGGTGTTGGGAACGTGACGGTGAGTATTGGTGTGGCTGGCTGTCCGGAGAATGCGACTTCCGAGAGAGCACTTTACTCTGCCAGTGATAAAGCGTTGTACGTTTCGAAAAATTCGGGACGAGACCGTGTTTCGGTCGCACCACCGTTGCAGGAGAAGCTGCCCGGAGTTTCATAAATGTCGTCCTCAGTTACACAACCTGATTCGCTTGGTCACTGGGGACAGTACGGCGGACGGTTTGTGCCTGAGACGTTGATGGCGCCGCTCGAGGAATTGACGGTGGCGTATGTTGCCAGCCGCGATGATGATTCCTTTCAAGCAGAACTCCAGGACTTGCTGCAGAATTACGCCGGCAGACCCACACCTCTTTTTCACGCCGCGCGACTGACGGAGTACTCCGGCGGCGCAACGATTTATCTCAAGCGCGAAGATCTTCTTCACACCGGCGCGCACAAAATAAACAACGCGATTGGGCAGGTGCTGCTTGCGCGACGCATGAACAAGAAACGCATCGTCGCCGAAACTGGCGCGGGCCAGCACGGTGTCGCGACCGCGACCGTCTGCGCGCTCTTCGGACTCGAGTGCGTGGTCTATATGGGCGCTGAAGATATGCGCCGCCAGGAGTTGAACGTTTTTCGCATGCAGTTACTCGGCGCCGAAGTTCGCGAAGTAAACGCCGGCTCGCGCACGTTGAAGGACGCTATCAACGAAGCGTTGCGCGACTGGGTGACGAATGTCGGCGATACTTACTACCTGCTCGGCAGTGCGCTTGGACCACATCCTTACCCGCTCATGGTGCGTGATTTTCAAAGCGTGATTGGCCGCGAAGCACGGCAGCAGATCCTTGAACAGGAGGGACGGCTGCCGGACACGCTCCTCGCGTGTGTCGGTGGTGGCTCAAATTCCATTGGCTTGTTTCACCCATTTCTCGGCGATGCAACGATCAGGATGATCGGGGTCGAAGCGGGCGGCGCGGGTAATGAACTGGGACAGCATGCGGCGCGTTTTAATACCGCCGGTGGCGGACGTCCTGGAGTGTTGCAGGGAACAATGAGTTACGTTCTGCAGGACGGCAACGGCCAGGTCGCAGCGACTCACTCGATTTCAGCCGGTCTCGATTATCCTTCGATCGGTCCGGAGCACGCGTTTCTGCATGATGCCGGTCGCGTCGAATATCTTTCGGTGTCTGACAGTGATGCCCTCGCTGCGTTTCAGCTTCTGTCGAAACTCGAAGGGATTATTCCTGCGCTCGAGTCGGCCCACGCCGTGGCCCAGGCGATCAAGACGGCGCGCGACATGAGAAGTGATCAGATCCTCGTGGTAAATCTTTCCGGACGCGGAGATAAAGATGTAAATTCCGTGCGCGAAGCATTGGAGTCGTAACCGTTGGGACGCATCGCTGACACTTTCAAAACCCTGAAGCGAGACGGCCAGAAGGGATTTATTCCCTACATCACCGCGGGAGATCCCGACCTCACCACTACCGAACAACTTCTTATCACCCTTGCCCGGCACGCGACGTTGATTGAGCTGGGCGTGCCCTTCAGCGATCCGATGGCTGATGGACCAGTAATCCAACGTGCCTCGGAACGAGCGCTCAAACACAACTTTGGATTACAGGATGTGCTGGACACGGCGGCTCGTGCGCGAAAGCAAATCGATACGCCCATCATTCTTTTCAGCTACTACAACCCGTTGCTTCAGTTTGGTTTGAAACGACTGGCCCAGGCAATCAAGGAAGCGGGTGTTGATGGCGTTCTGGTGACGGATCTGACGCCTGAGGAGGCAGGCGAGTTTGAAGCGGAGTTGCGCGCGCACGACCTCGATATGATTTTTCTAATCGCGCCGACCTCGACTGATGAACGTTTGCAGCTGGTGGCGAAGCATGCTAGGGGATTTGTTTATGCTGTGTCGCGCGCGGGAGTCACAGGAGCGCGTGAAACGATGAGCGCGGAAGCAGAGAAGCTCGTGAATCGTATGCGACAGTTTTCTTCGCTGCCGATCGCGGTCGGGTTTGGTATTTCGAATGCTGCCCAGGTTGCGGACGTGAATCGTTACGCTGATGCGGTAGTTGTCGGGTCGGCGATAGTTGCTGAGCTCGAACGGTTGGCGGGGGCTCCCGATCTCGTGGAGAGAGTCAGTAAGTTTTTAAGAGGATTTTCATGATCTGCAAGATATGTTAGAGTGCACGCGTTGATGACCACACGTACCTCACGAGGGTTCGGAAAAACCTCACCCTCTTTGGCGAAAATTTTACTGTTGCACAGATGAAACACTGTGTTATTATCTGCTCACTTTGAAAAGAGGAGCGGAAGAAAGAGATGTATGCCATGGCAGATGACCGAACGAGTGCAGACCGCGGCAGGGCAGTGGAAGCCGCTTTAGCAAACATTGAAAAGAAGTTTGGCAAAGGATCGATTATGCGACTGGGTGAACGTGAGATGGCGGACATTCCCGCAATTTCCACCACTTCGCTCAGCCTCGACGCCGCCATCGGCGTGGGTGGAGTGCCGCGCGGACGCATCGTCGAGATTTATGGACCGGAGAGCTCCGGTAAAACTACCCTCGCCCTGCACATTGTGGCGGAAGCCCAGAAAGCCGGCGGCGTGGCTGCATATATCGACGCCGAGCATGCAATGGACGCTGACTATGCCGGCAAGCTCGGTGTTGACATAGACCAGTTGCTGATCTCGCAACCGGATTCGGGTGAACAGGCACTCGAGATCGCGGAAGCGCTCGTGCGCTCGAACGGTGTTGACGTCATCGTGGTCGATTCAGTGGCTGCCCTCGTTCCGCGCGCAGAGCTCGACGGCGAGATGGGTGATTCGTTGCCGGGTTTGCAGGCGCGTCTCATGTCACAGGCACTGCGCAAGCTGACGGCCATCGTGGCGCAGTCAAACACCTGCTTCATCTTCATCAACCAGATCCGCGAAAAGATTGGTGTCATGTTTGGGAGTCCGGAAACCACCACCGGCGGCCGCGCGCTCAAGTTTTACTCTTCCCTGCGACTCGACATCCGGCGTATCGGCGCGATCAAAGACGGAGATCGTGTGGTCGGCAATCGCACTAAAGTGAAGGTGGCGAAGAACAAGGTTGCGCCGCCGTTCCGCGAGTGCGAATTCGACATCATGTATGGCGAAGGCATTTCGCGCGAAGGAGATCTGCTCGATCTCGCTGTGGCTCAGCGGGCCGTGGAAAAGAGCGGCGCCTGGTTCTCTTACAAAGGCGAACGTCTGGGCCAGGGCAGGGAAAACGCCAAAACGGCATTAAAAGAGAATCCCGAGGTCCTGAAAAAGATCCATAGAGAAGTGAAGGTGAAGCTCGGGCTGCCCGTTCGCGATGAGCCCGAAGTGGCAACCGTAAAGGCTGCCAGCAAGTAATCGGAAAGCCAACAAAAAGGCACGAAAAGCACAGATAATTCGGCATTCGCCAATCATTGTGCTTCTTGTGCCTTTTTGTGGCGTAAACTGTCCTTGATGTCATCGATCCTCATCAAAAACGGCACGCTCGTCACGATGGATCCCCCTAACACCATTGTGCGCGGTGATCTTCTCGTTACTGGTGAACGCATTGCGAGTATTGGCAGCAGCGGCCAAACAGCCGACACGGTGATCGACGCCGAAGGCTGCGCCGTCATTCCCGGTTTTATCCAGACACACATTCATCTTTGCCAGACGATCTTTCGTGGCGCCGCGGACGATCTCGCGCTCATCGACTGGTTGAAACAGCGCGTCTGGCCCATGGAAGCCGCGCATACGCCAACTTCGATTACTGCTTCGGCACGTCTCGGTATCGCTGAGCTGATCAAGGGTGGCACTACCTGCGCGCTGACCATGGAGACAGTCAATCACACGCGCGAGGTGTTCAAGGTCGTCGAGGAAACCGGATTTCGAGCGACCGTGGGCAAGTGCATGATGGACAAAGGCGACGAAGTCCCGCGCGCGTTGCAGGAACAGACGGCAACTTCGATCGAAGAGTCGCTCGCATTGCTCGACGAATGGCATGGCAAAGCTGGTGGCCGCATCCGTTACTGTTTCGCGCCGCGCTTTGCGATCAGTTGTACTCGCGAACTGTTGGAGAAAGTCGGCGCGCTTGCGCGAGCTCGCGGCGTGATGGTCCACACGCATGCCTCTGAGAATCGGACTGAATGTGAGTTGGTCCAGCAGGAGAGTGGATTGCGGAACATCACGTATCTGGACAGCGTGGGTCTGACGGGTCGTCACGTCGCGCTGGCCCACTGCGTTCATCTGAACAATGAAGAGATCAAGATACTAAAAACGACCAGCACGAATGTGGTCCACTGCCCTTCGTCTAATTTGAAGCTCGGCTCCGGCATTGCGCCGATTGTGACGTTGTTGGAAGAAGGTGTCTCGATATCGCTGGGAGCCGATGGCGCAGCATGTAACAACCGTCTCGACATGTTCACGGAGATGCGGACCGCGGCACTGTTGCAAAAAGCGCTTCATGGACCGGAAGTCCTGCCCGCCGGCCGCGTGCTGCGCATGGCGACGATTGATGGAGCCAGAGCAATGGGTTTGGATTCTGAGGTCGGCAGCCTGGAGATCGGAAAGCGGGCAGATATTGCAGTCGTTCGCCTCGACCGCTTGCACGTGACACCCCTCACCGATGTGGTTTCCGCCCTCGTCTACTCCGCCGAGGCTGACGACGTGGAGACGGTGATTATCGACGGTGAGTTCGTGATGCGCGACCGAACGCTTTTGACTATCGATGAAAGCCGGACAATCGCAGATGCCAGAGTAGAAGCGGAGAAGTTGGCCGCAGCTTTACGCCAATAAAACTCAGATTTTTGGCTTTTAAAATGGCTGTGCCAGCTCGAAGGTAGCGACTGCGGGGG
>DAIOGT010000115.1:0-14723 GCA_036745095.1 Pyrinomonadaceae bacterium | reverse complement strand
CCGAGTCAATTGCGGAACCGTTACGACCTGCGGAAGAGCTTTACGAGATCATTCCAGAAGATCATCGACAGCCATACGACATGAAGAAGTTGCTCGAGTGTTTCCTGGATTCGGGTCAGCTCGAAGAGTTTCAGGCTGATTATGCGAAAGAGATGATCACAGGCCACGCTCGTATTTGTGGCATCCAGGTCGGCGTGATCGCGAATCATCGAGGCATGGTGCGTATGCCCGGTGGCAAGCCACCGCGTTTTGGCGGAATCATTTACACGGAGTCGGCTGAGAAAGTGGCGTATTTCATCGAGACGTGTAATCGACATCAAACGCCTTTGTTGTTTGTGCAGGACGTTTCGGGATTTATGGTTGGTCCAGACGCCGAGCACTCCGGCATCATTCGCGCGGGTGCGCAGTTTGTGGAAGCAATGGCGACCGCCACCGTTCCCAAGATCGTTCTCACTCTGAATCATGCGTCTGGCGCCGGATACTATGCGATGGCTGGTCAGGGATTCGATCCCGATTTCATTTTCAGTTGGCCCACCGGTCGCATGGGAGTGATGGAAGGTGACTCAGCAGTGCAGGCTGTGTTTGGCAGTCAACTCGAGAAGTTGAAGAAGAGTGGTGAATCGCCTGACGCAGCGCTGATGGCAGAAATGGATAAAGTGCGCCAGACTTACGACATGGAGCTGGATGCGAAATACGCAGCAGCGCGTGGGTTTGTTGATGCGGTCATCACGCCGGAGACAACGCGCGCTGCATTGGACCTGGCGCTTCGAACGGCGCAGAACTACTCCGGTCCACACCTAGGCCAGTTCGTGTTGCCTGCTGCTGTGGTTTAGTTCCAACTCCCTATCGGTTAAATTGTCTGAACGCGCTACAATACGATCGCAGTTAATTGGTGACGATGAATATCAAAGAGTTGATCGAAGGATCATTTAATGAGACGTCTTTATGACGCTGCATCGATTAACAGGCTTGAATAACAGTTCCGACACAACGTGTTGCAAAAAGGTGTTCGATAAGTAGCACTTTCTTCAAGACGGCAACTCAAAGTACACTCGTCTCATCAGGGTCCGAAGCCGTTGGGCTTCCTGCGCTAAGGTTAAGTCTGATTGTGCAGGGAGGTGTGGTCCTGCAATGATGCCAAACGGAATCGTGCGGTTTTTTGTTAAAATTCTCAAACTCACTGGTACCCGACTGAGATTCGTCTCATAACAGCTAGGCAGCCCAGTCCCATGAACCCGATTCGCGTGCTAATCGCTGACGACCACGCGCTTGTGCGCGCTGGCATTCGGGCCCTCGTCGAAAAAATCGAAGGCGTGCTCGTCATCGGCGAAGCCGGAAAGGGTAGTGAGGCACTCGAGCTGGTCAGGCAACTTAAACCCAACCTCATACTACTCGACATTACTATGCCGGAGGGCAGTGGCTTCGAAGTCCTGGACCAGATATCCAAAAAGCATCCGGACGTAAAGGTCATTGTTTTGACGGTCCATGAGGCGGGTGAATACGCCAACCGCGCCCTCCGCGCCGGAGCCGCCGGCTTTTTACCAAAGAGCGCGGCAAGCACTGAGCTCGAGCAGGCGATCCAGACCGTGGTCCGTGGAGAAGGTTATATCTCGCCAAAAACTGTGATCGAGTTTGGCAAAGGCGCCGCGAAAACAGATCTCCTCGCCACACTCAGCCCGCGGCAACGAGAGGTCCTGCGCCTCATTGCCGAAGGCAGGACCACCAAACAGATCGCCCAGGTTCTCGAAATCAGCGTCAAGACTGTGGAAACTCACCGGGCCCAGTTAATGGAGCGGCTCGGCATCCACGACGTCGCCGGTTTGGTCCGTTACGCGATAATCGTGGGCCTAATCGACGTTGAATGACGAGAGCGTCCGGAATTGGCCCGTATTCCTTGCCTCGTTGTTAAGCAGACGGGCTGAACTCTCAGGA
Organism: Pyrinomonadaceae bacterium; assembly: GCA_036745095.1. Taxonomy (GTDB): domain Bacteria; phylum Acidobacteriota; class Blastocatellia; order Pyrinomonadales; family Pyrinomonadaceae; genus PSRF01. The sequence goes on along the minus strand of DAIOGT010000115.1, from coordinate 12,791 downwards.
ATTGGCTGAGTCGAGTTCAGGAAACTCCCCAATTGCGCGAAAATTCGTATACCGCTTAACCTCTCAAGCTAAATGGTTTACATAACTGGGCTCGTTGAACGTTTTATAACTGCCATTCATAGGTAAAACCCTCTCAAAGCAAACGAGCTACCCGACTTTTGACAACCATTGGACCACCCATAATTGAGTCGCCCAGAGATGATCGGAGGAGCAGCACTCGTCGTAAGGAAACTCCCGTGTTGCTCTCGCACGATCGGGCTAACACGGCCCGGAGTTTAATTCGACGAGACGCGCGCGTTGTAAACAGGGTGAATCTTCGCGCGTGGGAAGAGGGACGGCGGCCAGGGCGAGGTTGTCGTCCCTCTCCTAGTAAACGGCTTACTCCGTCTCCAGGAAGTTGGCAGTGGAGGACCGCATAACATGAGTATCGCAAAGAACGGAAACTCGCACGCAGTTGCAATAGGCGAGGATCAACACGTGCGTGATTCGGCAGAACGAATTCAAGATACCTCACCCACGCCACGCTCGGCTGCGTACCATTCAGACATTGAGCTGGTAGGGCGCAGCCAGGCGTTCCTCGGGATGATGAAACAGGCCGAGCTTGTTTCTAAAACCGATTCGCCTGTCTTGATCACAGGGCAACCAGGCAGGAGCAAAGAGCTCGTCGCGGCGGTTATTCATCATCTGAGCGGCCGGTGTGATCAACCATTTATTTCCGTTAACTGCGCGGCAATTCCTGCGGAGTTGATGGAAGCAAAATTGTTTGGACAGGTGACCGACGCCTCCAGCGGCGGGGATCAGGATCAAAAAGGACTACTCGAGGAAGCGGAGGGCGGCAGTGTCTTTCTCGATGAGATCACACAAACAAGTTTGACCTTTCAGCTGCGGCTCATGCGTCTACTGCAATCGGGCGAGATAAGCCGCGCGGAATCAAACGAAGCAAACAAACTAAACGTGCGCGTGATTGCCGCAAGTAGCTGTGACATTGAACAGGAAGTCGCGGCTGGCCGCTTTTACAGCGATCTTTTCAACAGCCTGAAAGCTGTTTCTATCGAAGTGCCACCGCTGCGCGAGCATCCTGATGAAATTTCACCCGGCATCACTGCTCCGGCGCAGGCTGCCAACGGCGATTGGGTGACACTCTCCGAAATTGAAGGTCGGTACGTTGCCCGTGTGCTGGAACACACCCGCGGAAACAAGCAGGCAGCGGCACGCGTGCTGTCCGTCGACCGGAAAACTCTCGATCGTATGATTAAAAGGCACAACATCGATTGCCATCACGCGCGTGCCTTGCGCGTAAAAGTCTCCGCTCGTGGCTAAATTGGTCTCTTTATTCTCTTTATTGCGCGTTAACTAGTTGGGCGCAGCAGTGCCCACGGGAAACTAGTCGCTCAAAGGGAGAAAAGAATGGCCGCACCGGTCCGTGAAATTGAAGAATCAACAACAAGTCTGAATGAAGCGTCGGGTGCTCCGGCAGGGATGCCGGCCGAAGCGCTGCTGACGCAGATAATGCTCGGCAGTTTGGCTTCACAAGCTCTGTATGTCGCCGCAAAGTTGGGGGTCGCCGATCATTTGGTTGACGGTCCCAAACACGTTGATGAGCTTGCAAAGGCGACGGAAACTGACGCTCCTTCGCTCTATCGCGTGTTGCGCGCGCTGGCTTCGCTCGGGATCTTCACCGAGCAAGGTGATCGCGTTTTTGCGATGACTCAAGCTGCCGAACCACTTCGTTCGAATGTACCGCATTCACTTCGCGACGTCGCAATCTTCTGGGGCGAGGATTGGCACTGGGAAGTTTGGGGAAAGATCCTCCATAGCGTGCGAACCGGGAAGTCTGCGTGGGCGCAGATGCATGGCGACGACGTGTTTGAGTATTTCGAGAGAAACCCCGAAGCCGGAGCGATTTTCAATCGCGCGATGTCCAGTTTTTCGGGACTGGCAACCAACGCAGTGGTTGAAGCTTACGATTTCACCGGCGTCGAGACCCTGATCGACATTGCGGGCGGACATGGACGTTTACTGACCGGTGTTCTCGAAGCCTACCCGTCAATGCGTGGCGTGCTCTTTGACTTACCGCACGTGCTCGAAGGTGCGAGCCGTGTCGGCCGTTGCGAATACGTCAGTGGTGATTTTTTCGTGAGTGTTCCGTCAGGTGGTGACGCTTACATCATGAAGCACATCATTCACGACTGGGACGACGAGCGCGCGCTTAAAATCCTGCGCAACATCAGAAACGCGATGAAGCCAAACGCACGTGTGTTGCTGGTCGAAGCAGTGATTGCGGACGGCAATAACCAGGATTTCGGAAAGCTACTCGACCTCGAGATGCTGGTCTCGCCCGGTGGCAAAGAAAGAACCGCGGCTGAGTACGAAGAGTTGTTCAGTCGCGCGGGTCTGCGCTTGACGCGTATCGTTCCCACCAAGTCGCCATACAGCGTAATCGAAGCTGTCGCTGCGTAAATTTATTACCCGCAAAAAGGCACCGAAAGTCATAAAAGGAATTTTCCTTTGTGACTTGCGTGCCTTTTTGTGGCTTGACACTTCTTCGATGGCCTTGTTAATTTCTGGCCTCCTGTGAAAAAACACCTGCTTGTGCTTTGTGTCGTCGTACTCTACGTGCTTCATCAGGACATCTGGTTCTGGCGAAGCTCCTACCTGGTTTTTGGTTTCATTCCGATTGGACTCTTCTATCAAGGATGCTTCTCAGTAGCCGCCGCGCTGCTGATGTGGCTGCTGGTGACTTATGCCTGGCCGTCTCACCTTGAACAAGAAGTTGAAGGAGCAAATACCAGGGAGGACGCACCCCGTTGATTCCTGCAATAGTAGTTTTTCTTTATCTCGCGACCGTTCTCTACATCGGTATCTTTGCTTTTCGTCGCGCCAAAGGGAAAGAAGAGGCTGAGGACTACTTTCTCGCGAGCCGCTCGCTTGGTCCATTCGTGTTTCTGTTCTCGCTCTTCGGCACGAACATGACCGCCTTCGCGATCCTCGGATCGTCCGGCCACGCGTTCAACAACGGCATTGTGACTTTCGGCTTGATGGCGTCGTCGTCAGGTCTTGTGATCCCACTGTCTATCTTTCTGATCGGCACACGCGTCTGGGCCCTGGGCAAGAAACACGGCTTCATGACGCCGGTGCAGATGTTCCGGGATCGTTGGGAATGTAGTCACATCGGAACAGTGATCTTCGTGGTGCAGGCCGTCCTGCTCGTGCCGTACATCATCATCGGAATCATGGGCGGCGGCACAACGCTCTCCACGATCAGCGGTGGCTTCGTGCCGTTCTGGTTTGGCGGCGCAATCGTTGCCCTCGTAGTGATGAGCTATGTGTTCTTTGGCGGTATGCGCGGCACCGCATGGGTAAACACATTTCAGACGGTGCTCTTCCTCTGCTTCGGCGCCATCGCGCTGGCCGTCATCGGCGTCGGTTTGGGAGGCTTTCGCAGTGCAGCGCAGGCTTTGCAAACACCGGCGACCTCGTGGTTGCTGTCACGCGAGCGGATCTCGCCATACTACTTTTTCAGTTACACGTTCATCCCGCTGTCTGCCATCGCGTTTCCACACATCCTGATCTTTTGTTTGACTGCGCGGAAGATGGCCCAGTTTAAGAAAACGGTCATCTTCTACCCGATCTGCATACTGGCGATCTGGTTACCGTGTGTGTTTCTCGGCGTGATGGCTAATCGCGTCACTGACGTTCCGCAGATTCGCGCCAAGCAGGAAGCCCGCCGGGTGCTCGCAACCCAGGGACGCAACATGGAGCCCGAAGCGCGTGACGAACTGCGCGACAAGGCCGCAGGCGACGATGTGATCATGCTGTTGCTGCAGCGCTATGCACCACTTTGGCTCGCGGGATTATTAGGCGCGGGAATCATGGCCGCGGTGATGGCCAGCGACTCGCAGATTCTTGCTCTATCGACGATGTTTACGGAGGACGTCTTCGCCTTCTACGGCGGAAAAAGACGTTTTGGTGAGGCGGTCCAGGTGCAAACCGGACGCATCTTTATCGTGCTCATCACGCTCTTCGCTTACGTTGTCGCTTTGCAGGCGCCGGAGACGATCTTCGAGCTCGCGATTCAATATGCGTTTTCTGGTTATGCTGCGTTGTCGCCGCTTTTGGTCGCCGCACTATTTTGGAAAGGAAGCACCAAGTGGGGTGCCCTCGCCGTCGCGCTTTGGACAGCAGCGACTGTTACTGCTGTTGCCGTGTTGCAGGAAATGGTTCCAGCGCCGGCGCCTGGACCAGCGACAATTTTGTGGGCGCCTGGAGGAATCAACGTTTTGTCTCGCACTCCCGGTGGCACGGCGATCTTTAATTTTCTGCCGGTTGTGCCAATGGTGATTGGATCAGCGTTTTTGATGATCGTCGTGTCGTTGCTCACTCAGAAACCAGCCGAGAGTACGTTGGCGAAGTATTTTGGAGGTCGAAAACCATGAAGAAACTCATCCTGATGTTGATCGTCATCGCGTGTGCTTCGTCTTATGTCGCTGCTCAAACGCCTGCTAGTGGTAAAAGGCGTCCCGTAAGGACCGGGCCTCCGAACGGAATCTTCACCCCCGCAATCATCACCGGGGATCTCGTTTTCACTTCAGGACACATCGGGATCGATTCAAAGACAGGCCAGCTTCCGGAAGGTATGGAAGCCCAGCTTCAGCAGGTGTTTCGGAATTTGACGGCGGTGCTGGACGCGGCGGGAAGTAGTATCGATCACGTGGTGAAGGCCACCGTGTTCCTCGCGGATATGAACGATTACAACGCGATGAACGAGCTTTACAAAAAACAATTCAAAGGCGATCCGCCGGCGAGAACAACTGTGCAGGTGGCCCGCCTACCGCGTGATGCACGTATCGAGATCGAAGTAGTCGCAGTGCTGAAGTGAATCCTACTAGATGACGCCGATCCAAGTTACGCTTCGACTTCAAGCAAAAATACCGTTAACCGAAACAATACAAGCGCCCATCCTGCGACCCGATTACAACGCGTCCATTTGCTATAGCCGGTGACGCCGAGAACGGTGCGCCGCCATTAAACTCCCAAAGCTTCGCGCCACTACTCAAACTCAAAACATAAAATCGACCGTCGTTCGAGCCAACGAACACGCGGTCGCCCGCAATCGCCGGTGAAGACTCAACCCGTGCGCGCGTGGTAAACGTCCAGGCGGCTTTCCCATCCAACGACAAGCCATGGACCATCTTGTCGCGACCTCCAAGCACCACGCGTGTACTCGTAACAGCCGCCGACGAGTAAAACGGAAACTTTCGTTGCGGGTGCTCATAACGCCAAACGATTTTGCGTTCCGCCAAATTCACTCCCAACACTTCGTTATCAAACGTGCCGTAGAAGGCCGAACCTCCTCGCAACGCGGGTGACGCGCCTGTGTATGCTCCTGACGAAACGCTAAACGCCTCTTTGCCATCCGTAAGCCGAATCGCCCGAAACATCTCGTCACAGCCCGCGATGAACGCCATCCCATCCGCAATACCTGGAGTCGAGTGCACCGGTCCGTTCGTCTTAAATTTCCACAGGAGAGAACCGTTGCGGGCCGACAGGCAGTAAAGGTGTTCATCATAAGACCCGATCAAAACTCGATCGCCTACCACGACAGGCGATGATTTAATTTCGCCGTTGGTTTTGAAGGCCCACAACTTTTTGCCGTCAGATGCATTTAACGCATTTATCCAGCCGCCGAGATCGCCTATGTAGACGACGCCGCTGCCGAAAGCCGGCGACGACTCGCCGATCGGCGATCCGGTCGAGAATTTCCAGTACACCGATCCGTTGTCGAGACTCAGCGCGATGAGCTCGCCCTTTTGCGAACCGACAAACACGGTGCTGCCGACAATTGCTGCGGATGATTCGATCGGTTCGCCTGCCTCGAAGGTCCACAGTTGCTTGAGGGACGCGGGAACGTTTGACTGTGACACTCCAGTCAACGAGTGATTACCGCGGAACTGCGCCCAGTTATTCGCGGGCGTGTCCTGGGCCATCACTGTAGCTGCGACGCAAACTACCAGAATCAAAATCTTCAATAAACGCATTGATAAACCTCGATCGCCCCTTGCTTATCGAAGGGTCTTGGATTGAACGTACCGGTCCACTGCTCGGCGGCCTCCGACGCGAGCTGTGTTATCTCCGACTCGGTGACTCCGCTCGCGCGCAGACTCGTACGCAGTCCGCCGGCTTCAGCCAACCCTTCGAGCCGGCGCGCGAGAGCCTCCGTAGCAGTCTCATCATTTCGTTTACCGCCGATGCTGGACCAGCTCAGTAGTTTGGCGTAGTCGTTAGCCGCCACACTCTCATTCCACCGCACGACTGACGGCAACAACATCGCGATCGCCGCACCGTGTGCAGTTCCGTAACGGGCGGTCAAAGGGTTGGCACAGGCATGCGTCGCGCCAAGCATCGAGTTCTCGATCGCGACGCCGGCGTAGTACGCGCCCAATTGCATCGCACCGCGTGCTTCGAGATTATCCGGCTCAGTAAGCACGCGTTCGTAATTTGCTTCCAGCAACCGCCACGCTTCACGTGAAAAGAGCTCAGATAGGGGATTGCGTTTAGTTGTGACGTAAGTCTCAACGGCGTGGGCAATAGCGTCGAAGCCCGAAGTCGCCGTGATGCTGCGCGGCTGTGAAACAGTAAGTGCGGGATCGAGCAGCGCGACGCGGAAACCCGCCTTCGGATCGCCGCACGCCATTTTGGCGTGGGTCTCGGCGTCTGAGATCAGGGCGTAGCTCTGTGCTTCACTTCCGGTTCCTGCGGTTGTCGGTATCGCAATCATCGGCAACATCCGTTGAGTTGCTTTGCCGTAGCCGCGGTAGTCGGACATGCGACCGCCGTTGGTGAGGAGAAAGTTGATACCCTTGGCGCAGTCGAGCGAACTACCACCACCGAGTCCGATGATCGAATCGATGTTCAAAGGCGCGACGAAGGCAGTTCCGTGCTCCACCATCTTCGAGTCAGGATTGACCTCGAAATCGTGAAAACGAATGATCTCGACACCGGCATTTTGCAATGGTCCAACTGCTTCATCGACGTGGCCCGAAGCCACCAGTCCATGATCGGCGACGAGCAGCGTCCGTCGAAAGTTCAGCTCGCGTGCGATCTCGCCCAGGCGTTCAATCGCACCTGCGCCAAAAACTACTCGCGTCCGCGGTTGATAATCGAAACTTTTCATCGATTTCGGCCACAAAGAAGCACAAAAGTCACAAACTCTAAAATCGCCTATTTGTGTCTTTTGTGCCTATTCGTGGCTCAATTTTTACTGGTCGTCGCCGGCTTTCCCGCGGCCGCTTCGGCCAATGCGTAAAGCTGATTGCGGTTCGAGATGTAAAGGACGCCGTTAGCCGGAACCGGCGTCGAATAAACAGAGCTGCCCATGTTTAGTTCGCCCAGGACCTTCTTCGTTTTGCCTTCCTGCAGGATGACGACGTCGCCGTCTTCGTCACCAAGATATATCTTGCCGTCAATTAACATGGGCGAACCCCAAACGGCTGCGAAGAGATCGTGTATCCAGTACGGTTTTCCGGTCTTCGCGTCGAGGCAGTGCAGGAAACCGCTGAAATCCGACTGGTAGACGAGCCCGTCTTTAATGGCCGGTGTGGAGATGGAGCGACGAATCTTGTCGTAATGCCAGACGACGCCAGTGGTGGTGATGTCGCCGCGCTTCGTCCCATCGATGCAGTACATGTGGCCCACGCCTTCACCGTGTTCCGGATCCTGACCGTTGGAAATATAGACGCGGTCCTCGTAGATCACCGGCGTGCTGATCACCTCGTTGCGTGTCTTGGGCCATACCGAGTCTTTCGGGTTCGTATCAAACTCCCAGAGCTTCTTTCCCGTCAACGCTTCGTAGCCGCGAATCCAGCCGTCGCCCTGACCGTGAACCACCTGGACCACGCCGCCGATAGTTCCCACCGTCGGTGACGACCACTGTCCGTGCAGGATCCGATCCTGAACGGAGTTGTCTTCCCAGGCGAGTTTGCCCGTCTTCTTATTGACGGCAATGATCGCCGGTGCTTTCGGTGAAGGGACGTTGACGTGACTCTCGTCCTGGCCGTTGGAAGTGCTGACAAAGATCAGATCGCCATGGGCAACAGGCGACGAGTTCGCGAGGTTGTGCGGCAGTGAGCCGACTTCTTCAATCATGTCGAACTTCCAAACGACGTCGGCATTCGCTTCACCAGCCAGTTTCTCGTCCGTAACCGGCCCGTCGTTCTCCTTGTCCCGAAAGCCCTGCGTGTCGAGGCACACCAGCTCAGCACGATTGGACACGTAGTAAACGCGATCACCTTCGACTAAAGGTGACGACGCAACGCCCTGGTACGGCCAGTCGTTCACGCGGCCGGCTGCGAGCTTGTCATGGACCATCTGCCACATGAACGCTCCGTCTGCCTCGCGAAACGCCATCAAAATACCCTTATCGCCCGTGATCTTAGGATCGCGCAGTCCCTCGTTGTTCGTGCCTACGAAGACGAGGCCGCCTGCGACAACGACGTTGCCATAGGTCTGCGACCCGAGTTGGGCCACCCACTTGACGTTCTTCTTGTTCTTGACGTCCCAACTCGTCGGCAGGCCTTTCATGTTTGAGATCATGTTGCGATCCGGTGTGCCGCCCCACATGGGCCAATCGCCGGAACCGGGATCCGAGGCCGAAACCGCGGGCACGAGGGAACAGACCACAGCACTGAGCAGGATCAGGAAAATGACGACGTTGGATTTCATGCTTTTGAACCTCATTTATTTGCGTAAACCTTTATGTTGTCGAAGTAGAGTTCTGCAAGGCCGTTACCGAATAATCCCGGCGCGCCCTGGCGATTCGGAATCGGATCGATGCGTTCAATCATCCACGCGGAGGGTTCAGGCTCATTTGCCGGCCATGCCTTTCCGCGTGCGCGTGTTGTTCCGTCCGGCAGGTTCTCGACCTGTAACTTGAGACGGTACCAGGTGTCGGGTTTCCACGCGAATGCCATGCTCTTCGTGCGTGCGGTTTCAGGCTGCCACGGTTCGAGATGCAGCATCTGGCTGTTGCCATAAAGACTCAACACGTAGCGCTGCGCGATCACCCCGGCGTCTCCTTGCTGGCGCCGTTTTTGGGTTGCCGAGACATCGGCTTCAATCGTGTAATTGGACCAGTTCGACGGTCCCATGTAGGTACGCGCGCGACTGAGTAATGAAGAGCCTTCCGTCAACTTCGCCAGGACTTTGTTTCCGGTTTGATCACGTACCGTAAACTTCAGCGTCGTGTTTACCCACGTCGGCGGGAGTGTGTTCGCTGCAAATGAATCGAACGTTTCACTCCACGGCAACGGCGGAAAAACGCGCACACTCGCGGTGCCGCTTACACTGCCCACCGTTGCTTTAACCAGACCACCCTGAGCTACCGACTCGGAGCCGGCCGTGAACTTACCGTTTTCTATCGTCCCTTTGAGTTGTTCGAGCGACCAGGTCGCGGATGGTTCTTCGCGAATGAAGGTTCCCTGGGCGTCAAAGAGACGCACGCGGAAATTTACCTTGTCACCGGGCTTCAGGATGAGTTCGGTCGGCACGACCTGAACGTGCGTTGCAGGTTGCGAGCTGACGGGACTTCCCACCGCGCTGCCCGTGTTTGTTTGCGAAGAGCTGGTGTTTGCTTTCTTGCCAATCGCGTATAGAGCCGTATCCGTGGCGAAAAAGATGCGGCCATTGGACACGGCTGCCGAGCCGATAATTATTTCCGGTTGCGCTTCGGTTCCGAGTTGGTCCTCGTCGAGAATTTCACAACCGGTTGCTGACGGTTTAAGTATGAAGAACTTCCCGTTCTCCGTTCCTACGTACAACTTGCCATCAGCGAAGACCGGCGAGGCTTTCTGGATCGTCCCGAGATTTTGGAGCCAGAGTTGCTTACCGGAGTTCACATCGAACGCACCGATGTTCGCGCCGTTGTCGATGTGATAAATACGATCACCATCGAGCACGGGAGACGAGAATCCCCCTTGCCAGCCGTATTTGGTCCACTTGATGTTTTCCTTTTTAATCTCGCCTTTCGCGGAGGCATCAACGGCGACCATCATGCCCATCTCGTTTGAATCCAGATTCTCTTCGCTGTGCGTCAGTATTGCAGTGTTGCCGTGCACGACGACGCCGGTGTTGAGTCCGCGTTTGCTGATCTCATGTTTCCAGACGGGCTCGCCCGTTTGCGGTTTGATCGCGTGCGTCACACCGTCGCTGGCGCCTTGAATCAACAGTCGCGTGCCGTTAACGGTGACGATAATCGGCGGCGCGTAGGTGGTGTCGTATGGACGGCCACCGGGCGCACTCACATAAACAGTCTCACCCGACTTTTTATCGAAAGCCATGAAACGATGTGCACCGCGTCCATGCTGGCCCCACTGAAATGTAACACCGCTGACGATGACGAGATCGCCATCGATGATCGGCGATACTGTGCGTCCGCCGTGTGTGGTGAGCAATCCGAAATCTTCGCCGAGCGAACGTTCCCACAAAACCTTTCCATCGCGATTAAGACCCATCAGGCTACCGCCGACGCTAAACACGTAGATGTTTCCGGTGGAAGGATCTCCAACCGGAGACGCCCAGCCGACGCGATGTGGCGGCACGTCACTCAAGTAAATATTGAAGCGGTGTTCCCACAGAAGTTTTCCGGTGTCGGCGTCGAAAGACATTACACGCTCCTGGAGCGTCTCACCTTTGCCGGCAGTATTCTGAAGGTAAACACGATCTCCCATGACGATTGGCGCCGAGCGACCACCGTATGGAGCTCGCCACGCGAGGTTGTCACCTGCGGGTGACCATTTGACCGGCAAGTTCTTTTCAGTGGAGACGCCGTCGCGAGCTGGTCCGCGCCATTCGGCCCAATCGCTCATGGCGACGAGCGAAAACGCAAGGCAAAAGTTCAGATAAATGGAGATCAGGTTAGTCATTTTGGAGGCCCGTCACTCTATAGAAAATATTGTTTCCGAGTCAGCAAAAAAAGCTGGTCGGGCTTAGAAGTCACTGCGCGCTTGCAACCTTAAGGATGTACAATACGTAAGCTCACGTTGCTGCGTTACATTTTTTTCGTGATTCTAGCAGGTTCTGTCTCATCCGTTAATCTGTGGCTGGTTTAGGTTTTCTTCACACCTAAGGAGAAATCATGTTCGTGCTTCAAAAGATTCTACTCTTTTCGCTGCTGGCTCTGCTGTTCCCACAGGCGCAGACCATGACCAAACAGCAACTGAACGATCAGCTTTATGAAGCCGTGCGCAAGGGCGACGTCGCTGCCGTCACTGCCGCACTGGACCGCGGCGCCGATGTCAATGCGAAATTTCGTTACGGTACTACTGCATTATTCAAAGCCGCCGAGCGGGGTCACACAGCCGTTGCGAAACTCCTGATCGATCGTGGAGCAGACGTCAAAGTGAAGGATACATTCTACGGCGCTACCGCGATGACCTGGGCCGTTGACAACGATCATACAGAGGTCGTGCGGCTGTTGCTCGCAAAGGGCGCCGATGGCGTGGAAGAAGTGCTGATGACCGGAATCCGCGAGGATAAAGAAGAACTGGTAAAGATCGCCCTCGATCGTGGTGGCATCAGCCCCGACAACCTCACCGCAGCCCTGGGCTTGTCAATGGCCCAGAACAAGACGCCGGTCGTTGAACTGCTCAAAAAGGCGGGAGCCAAGCCGCCACTCGAAGTTGAGGCCGCTACGCTTCAGTCGTACGCCGGCAAATACAAAGGCGAAACAGGACCTGAGGTGACATTCACGGTGAAAGACAACAAGCTCTTTGTCGCAGGATTTACGCGTGAGCCACAGCCATTAATGGCGTTGGACCAGACGACGTTTCGGCCGTTGGCATTCGCCGGCGTCACACTCACATTCAACGTAGAGAACGGTAAAGTTGCCAGCATGACCTTCAAACAGGGACAGACCACTAACGTAATGAAGCGCATTGAAGTGAGCCAGTAAGACTCGACTTTGCGTCTTGCGTGAACCAATCCACAGAAAGCAAACACATGAAACGATTTACTCTCTCTCTCTTTCTTGTAACCGCGTCGCTGACCGTCGCCAACGCACAAAACTGGCCGCAGTTTCGTGGTCCAGGAGCGACCGGAGTCGTCGAAGGTCCCGCAAGACCGGTGAAGTGGGACGCCGCGACTTCGCAGAACGTCCGTTGGAAAACGCCGATCCCCGGCCTATCGCATGCAAGCCCAGTCGTGTGGGGCGACAAAGTGTTTGTCGTCAGTGCCCTGTCGAGTGGCAAAGATGAAACACGGTTTGGATTGTACGGCGACGTTAAACCCGTCAAAGACGACCCGCAGCACACGTACAAAGTTTACGCGCTCGATAAGGCGACCGGCAGGATACTGTGGGAGCGCGTTGCCTTCGAGGGCATTCCCAAAGTTAAGCGCCATCCGAAGTCGTCACACGCAGCCGCGACACCCGTCACAGACGGAAAATATTTGATCGTCAACTTCGGTTCCGAAGGTCTTTACGCCTACGATCTCAACGGCGCGCTTTTGTGGCAAAAGGATCTCGGCGTGCTCGATGCGGGCTGGTTCTACGATGTCGATTATCAATGGGAGTACGGCAGTTCACCGATCATCTACAAGAACATGGTGATCGTCCAAGCCGATATTCAAAAGAATTCCTTCATCGCTGCCTACGATCTCAAGACCGGTAAAGAACTCTGGAAGACGCCGCGCGAAGAGCTTCCTTCGTGGGGTTCGCCGACGGTTTATGAAGGCAAGCAGCGCCCTGAGCTGATCACCGTCGGTCCCAAGGCGATTCGTGGTTACGATCCGGCGACGGG
>DAIOGT010000114.1:0-14733 GCA_036745095.1 Pyrinomonadaceae bacterium | reverse complement strand
TCGCCTCAGAAATCGGAAACAAACTTCTGACGCAGTTTGCAACCAGCTCGAACCGCCGCACCCTGAGGCGGGGCACTACAAATGAAGAAGCGTACCGTTTCTACCTGCAGGGAATGTATCTGGCCAACAATAGGAGCCTTGAAGACGCGCGAGGAGCTGTTGCGGCTTTGGAACAGGCGGTTTCACTCGACCCGAATTATGCACGAGCATGGGCCGGGTTAGCTTACGCCCGCCGCACCCTCGGCCTTTACCGAGACATCAGCACTCACGAAGGCTATCAAAAATCGATGGAAGCTATTAATAAAGCCCTGGCGTTGGACGAGAACCTGTCGGAGGCACATAGCTCATTATGCGAAAACAAATTCTTATACGAATGGGACTTTGCAGGTGCTGAACTGGAGTGTAAACGCGCAATCGAATTAGACTCGGATTCAGCGCAGGCCCACGAGATTTACTCGCGCTATTTGATGGGTCGGGGGCGATATGATGAAGCGATTAGCGAAGTGAAAGCGGCGATCGATCTTAATCCCACGCTGAAGTTCAACCAACGGAATCTTGGGCGGGCATTCTTTTATGCACGGCGTTACAAAGAAGCTGAAATCCAATTCAAACGCGTTATTGCAATGGATCAGAATTGGTCTGCTACCTATGGGTGGCTGTGGTCCACCGTGGCATTACAGGGAAATGAAGCGGAAGCGTTTGAATGGCTGCTTAAGTATCTGTCACTGCGTAAGGCTGATGAAAAAACCATCCAGATCATCAAAACGGCTTTTCAAAACTCAGGTTGGCACGGTGCCTTGCGTGAGTGGCTCAAAGTATTTGACAAATTTGGCGGCAATACTTTCGATCGCGCGTTATACAACGCGCAAATCGGCGAGAAGGATAAAGCCTTCGAATACCTGGAGAAGGTCTATCAGGGAAAAGAGATATGGAACTCCTATCTTCGCGTGGAACCCCGCCTCGACCCACTGCGCGACGATCCGCGTTTTGATGAACTGGTTCGCAGGGTCGAATCGAAGTGAAGAGGTGTGGGACTCTACGCCCGCTCGCTTCTGCCGATCAGTCGTACCCCGAGTGTGAAAAACAACACGGCGAGCGCTGGTGACAATACGCTGAAGGTTTGCGAACGAAGCTGATCGAGATCGCTTGCGGCAGTGAGCATATTTCCAAGACTTGGTTCCGGTTCCTGCAGGCCGACGCCAAGGTATGACAGAGCAACCTCAGCAAGCAGGAACGTTGGCAGCAGCAGGAGCGCCCGCGTTCGCAGCGACGGCAAAATATTTGGAAGAATGTGACGAAACAAAACTCTCGTTTCACTTACCCCCAAAGCGACTGCCGCGACAACGAACTCACGTTTCCGCATCGACAGCACGAGTCCGCGTGTGAGCCGCGCCATTTCGGCCCAGCCGGTCAGGGCGAAGATGAGTATTAGAAGCAAAGCCGCCCGCGTCATCGGCAGCTCGAGAGGAAAAGCCGCACGCACGCCGAGTATCAGGATGAGTGTCGGTAGGGCAAGCATCGCGTCCGTCGCACCCATCAGAAACGTGTCCACGAGGCGTCCCGCATAGCCGCTCACCGCTCCTATCGAAATCCCAACGAGGCAAGCGACGAGAACGCCGAGCGATGCAACGACGAGCGAGAACCGCACCGCGTAGAGCAGGCGGGAGAAGCGGTCGCGGCCCAATTGGTCAGTTCCCAGAAGATTGATCCTGGGAGCGATGCCCGAAGTGCTTTTAACCCCGATCAGATGTACGTCGGTTTCTACAATGCCGAGCACCTTATATGAATGCCCGCGGACGAAGAATCCCACCGGAAAGTCAACGGCAGTGTCTTCCGTGTACGTGCGGCGAAGCGGATCTTCGACGCGCCGTGGATGAATTATCGGCGTCAGACCGCTGAAGTGGATCGCGGTCGCCGGTGCGGATGGTTCAGATCGTGACTGAGCGCGGTGATCGTACGGTGCAAGAAAGCCGGCGAAAACAGCGGACAATGCGAAGAGCCCGATAACGAGCCAACCAAAGACCGCAACTCGATCCGTTCGCCGCTTTGATGAAACCATTTGATTGTCGATTGCCAATTGCCAATTGCCGATTGGAAATTGGCAATACGCTTGATCGCTCAAAAGCCGAAGTCGCGAATACGCTTGTCGTTGAGCGCCTGCAGCAACTCGCCAATGGCATTTCCGAGCCAAACCGCTGTACTGGTAAACAGGACGATTCCCATCACGAGGGGAAGATCGCGCGCGCGCACGGCTGAGACCATTAATGTTCCGAGTCCCTGGCGTCCGAGCACGGATTCGACGATAACGGAACCTCCCAGCACACCGCCAAGCGAGAGACCGGCGATCGTCAGCACTGGATTGAGTGCGGGCCTGACCGCGTGGCGAAGGATCACCGCACCCTCACTTAAACCTTTCGCCCGTGCAAGCTTGATGAAATCTTCCCGCATCGTCCGCTTTAATTCGCCGTGTAACTGCGCCAGAAAAGCCGAAACCAGCGGCGCCGACAGGGCCAACGCCGCCAGCCAGAACAGAACCGCCGAAGACGTGTTCATGGCAGACGAAGTCAACCGGACGGATATCGCGAGCGCGAGAAGTGCGAGGACGATCCGCGGCGTCGACGCTGTCACAAGGATCATGAAGTCGATGAATGCAGCAATCGTCGTTGACTTGTATCGCACGCCGATGAGGCTTAGCGGGACAGTAAGTGTGAGTGCGATTGCAAAGGCGGCGGTGCCGAGCAGAAATGTACTTACCGAACGCGCCCATACGAGGCCGCTTACGGGCACACGAAAGTATGTCGACTCGCCCAGGTCACCGGTGACTGCACCGGAAAGCCACCGAAAGTACCTTATCGGAAGTGGTTGATCGAGGCCGTAGACGCTGCGAAGGCGCTCAATTGTCTCCTCCGAGATCTGCGGGTTATCTCGCAGCTGCGTCAGGGCGTCGCCCCCGGCAAAACCGAGTAACGCAAATGTCACTGCCGAAACGATCAGAATCATCATCAGGCCTTGCAGACATTTTCTCAGCAGCAACTTGATCATTCTCGTCTGTCGTGAGGATACCGCGTGCGGTTATCCCTCAGTCTTATTCTTTGATCTGCACAACAAAAATTCTTACACTCTCAACAGTTTACTCCTACGAATTTTGGCTTCCCTAACTTGCTCCCGGAGAATAGCATCATGCGGCCGTTCAGATACGTTCGACTCGCTGTTTTTCTTCTGCTTCCCCTTTTGATTTCGTGCCGGCAGCCGCCCGCACCAAACACTGCGACAGGCGCCGCAAAACCCGAACAACGAAGGACCGGCATACCGGGCGGGAAGCTGGTCTATCGTGTATCCTCACCGCCCAAAACTTTCAACTATCTTCTCGCGAACGACGAGCCGTCGATCCTAACGGCGTTCTTCCTGCTCAACAGCCGGCTGGTCGAATTCGATCATTCGACGCAAACGTACGTGCCTGGCCTCGCGGAAACCTGGACCACCGGCGCGGATGGCCGTTCGGTCGATATCAGGCTTCGAGATGGCCTGAAGTTTTCGGACGGGCAACCTCTGACGAGTAGTGACGTGGCGTTCACCCTCGAGGCTGCTTACGATGAGCGGAACAAGGCAGACGTGTTTCGCGACGCGCTTCTTATCAACGGCAAGCCCATATCTGTAAAGGTGAACGATGACCGAAATCTTCAGTTTGTTTTTCCTGAAACCATAGCCGCCCCTGACAATTACCTCTATAACATTGCCGTGCTGCCCAGGAGTGCTCTCGAAGCCGATCACAAGGCGGGCCGGCTTTCGGAGGTGTGGAAGATAACGGCGCCGCCGGCGTCCGTGGTCTCGAGCGGTCCGTTCGTCGTCGCGTCAGCAGCGGCTGCCGAACGGATCGTCCTCAAACGCAATCCGTACTATTGGAAACGCGACGCACAGGGAGCGCAACTCCCGTATCTGGATGAACTGACCCTCGCGGTAGTCCCCGATTCGAATCAGGCACGCGTCGGGTTGGACCAGGCCACAATAGATATCGTGGACCGTATACGCCCGACGGATTACGCTTCGCTGCTGAGCGCCGGCGGGGCCGTGAGGGCCTTCGATGTCGGCCCGAGTCTGGGGGTGGATTATATTTGGTTCAATCTGAATCCCGCCAAGCCGGACGGCACGCGGATGGATCCGGCCAGGCTCGCATGGTTCTCGGATGTAAGGTTTAGAAGAGCGGTTTCGATGGCGGTTGACCGCGATTCGATCGCGCGCTCGACCCTTCAGGGTTTGGCAACGCCGCTCTACGGGATCGTATCACCGGCGAACCGGATCTGGGCCAACCCCGATCTACCGAAGATCGCGTACGATGTTGTTAAAGCAGCTTCGCTGCTTGAAGAGGCTGGTTTCACCAGGCGCGGAGAGGCCAATGCCCCGGAACTGTTTGACGCGCACGGCAACCGCGTCGAGTTCTCCCTGCTGGTCCCCGCTGAGAACGAACCCCGCAAGCTGATGGCCGCAGTGATCCAGGAAGACCTGGCGAAGCTCGGCATAAGAATGCAGGTCGTGCCGATCGAGTTCGCCGCTGTTACGAACGCCTGGACCAGGTCCTATGAATACGATGCGATACTGCTGGGTCTGTCGGTTACAGACCTCGAGCCCTCAACGTTCGCCAACCTGATGCTGAGCAGCGGCGAGATGCATCAATGGAGGCCGAACCAAAAGTCACCTGCGACGGAATGGGAAGCGAAGGTCGATGGGCTTTTCGCCGAGCAGGTCCGCGAGTCTGATCCTGAACAACGGAAGTTGAAATTTTACGAGATCCAGCGAATTCTGGCAGACGCGTCGCCTGTGATCCCGATCGTTAGTCGCCACGTGGTTTCGGCGGCGAACGGCAGAGTGGGAAACTTTTCGCCGAGCCCGATGTTTCCTTACTCGATGTGGAATGCGGAGGAGCTTTTCGTCCGCAGGTGAACGCGGATTAACGCTGATTTGCGTTTATCTGCGTTCATCCGCGGCAAATAAATTGTCAATCCTCCTGTTCAGAGTTGATGGTGAAATCTACCGCCTTCGTGACATTACCGCGAATACGGAAGACATAGTTTCCCGGCGCAAGGTTACGCAGCTCGATTTTATCGTCCTCGGCGATCGCGATAAGGACCCCATTCGCGTCCAGCAGCTCGAAATAGATCTGCTGGTTTCCATGGTTCTGCCTGATTTCGGCAGCGAGTCCGCTCCGTCGAAGCGAAAAAGGAATCTCGACCGACGATTGCCCTGGCAGGATCGTACCGGAGTAGCGCTCCTTAAAGTTGTCATCATTGCCCTTTCCATTGTTGCCGTCACTCCATGGAGTCGGCGTTGGCGTTGGTGTGGGAGTAGGCGTGGGGTCAGGTGTTGGTGTTGGTGTCGGATCCGGCGAGGCCGGAGCGACATCAAAGTTCGAGCCGGTTCCCGAATCGGCGTTCAGGAGAAGACCGCCGGTCAGCGATGAACCGATAAGTATTTGAGCTTCGGCCTGCGTGTTCGTCGAGGTCGTTCCGAGGACATTGGTTCCGACCGCGGCGTTTACTTTTTCAAGACCGAGTTTGATCGTGATCTCATTTCCCTCGATGGCGCCGAAGTCCGCGGCGCCGATCGTCTCCTGATTTTGCGTACCCGTAGCGAGGGTCGTGATCTTTCCGTATTCGTATGTGACCGCGGTCTCGTCAACCGATGCGGTGACGAAAACCTCGACCGTGCCAAATGCCGACGTTAATGCCCAGCGCATGTTCGGTGTGCGGACCGATGCGTCGGTGACTCTCAGCCGGTAAACGATCTGGTTTGCGTTGTGGTCGTATTTGAAAAAGGCAGCACGAATATCCTGTGCCGTGGTGCCGAGCTGATCGTCCGGACCGTCGACGATCTGCGGCGCGTTCGGATCGTTTGACGGAAACAGGTTTGCGGGATGCGGCACCGCCGTTAACGACATCGCAGCACGCACGGCGTTGTGCGCATCAACATAGCCGGCGCCGACTACGCGTTCTTCGTAGGGCATCGGCGTCGCCGTCTGCCGAAGCAGCGTTACGATTTGGTCCGGCGTCAGAAGCGGATTTGCCTCTAGCATCAGGGCGACGATCCCTGAGACCTGAGGCGTCGAGAAACTGGTCCCCTGCGACGTCGTGTAGTACGGCAGGAACGCGGGCGGGATCGTCGAGAGGTCGTTCGCACCTACAAAGATCGGAATGGTGCCCGCGATATTCGTCACACCGGGAGCCTTCGAACGTGCGCTCTTGATATCGACTCCCGAGCCGGTGATGTCCGGCCGCAGATTCGGAGCAACTGAAGGATCAGCAGGCTGGCCCGCCGTATCGCTGCCCGTGCCGTTGTCGTTGCCACGTGACGAAAATCCAGCCGGCGTACCCAGGCCCTGCTTCTCAGCGGCTGCGACCGAGATCACCCATGGAGCGATCGAGAACGGATTAATCATGTCCGGAGCGTCGCCGTCGTTACCGGCGGCGAAAACGACCGTGATATTTCGGTCGTGCATCATGCGCGTCGCAGTATTGATCGGGTCGTTCGGATCATAAGGATTGGCGGCAAGCGTCGTCCCCCACGAGTTATTGCAGACGCGAATGTTGTATCGATATTGATTTACAAGCGTGTAGTCCATGGCTTGAACGATCGCGTAGGTAGTGAGTCCGACATCATTACCTGCACGTATACCGATCAATTTCGCACCCGGTGCCATTCCCTTGTAGAGACCGGCCGATGCAGCGCCGGTGCCTGCCGTTACGCCTGCTCCGAAGGTCCCATGTCCACCCTCGACGTCCGTTATCGGCACGTTCTCGACGGGTAAAACAGGAAGAAATCCGGCAGGCGGCTCGACCGGCAGATCAGCGGTCGCGTAATAGACGTTCTGAATTACGTTCTGCCCGAGCTGCAGATCGGGATGGGTCGCATCGATCCCGGTATCGATGTATGAAACGCCGATGTCCCTGCCTGTCACCGGCAACCCGTTGTTGAGCGCTGTCACCTGAGTGTCGCGGATGAGATTTTCGACACCCGTTATCGTCCGGCCTTCCAGATCAAGCAGGCGAAACGTGCGATTGGCGTAAAGCGATCGAATGCCAGGCTTTGTCTTCAACGCATTGAACTGTGTCCGGTTGATCGACGTCAGCACGATCGGCAACGCCTTTGTGTAGTGTCCGCCGCGGATACCAAGCGAGTGCAGCATCAGGAAGTCGTTATTTGTCACGCTGTGATCGAAGGTGATCACAACCGGGGTTAACGACAACGGCGCTGCGTTGATCCTGGCTGCCAAAAGGCCATCGACCGACGGTGCAGCAACGGCAGAAACGGATGCTGCAATCGTGACGACCACTACGGCCAGCGCTTTTACGAGCATTCTCATCGGGGTTCCTCCTGGTTTCATTTGCCGGAGCTTACTTCGGTCGGCTTGAGATTTACTTGAGGTCCGCTTGAGCCCACTTTGCACAAAACAGCCGCGGATGAACGCGGACGAACGCAGATTGGATCCGATCTGCGTTCATCCGCGTTCATCCGCGGCTAGCGAATCAAAGTATTCGGACTGAAACAGTTCTGGTCAGCGGATTAACTGTGAACCGGACCAAACGCGTTAGTACATTCGTCGTCGCTGAAAAAGTCGAGCTTCCCCCGACCGTTCTCGTACCGCCGTTCTGGTTAGGCGAGCCTTCCGGAAGCAGTTGGTTCGATACGATCTGGAACGTGCTTGGGCCGTTCGCAAACCCGAGTACTCGGAAGACGTACGTTGTATTCGGCTGAACAGCGGAAGAGACGAACTCCGTGGCCGTTGCGCCGGCCGAACGCATCAGGACTTTCCCGTCCATGGTTCGCAGCTCAAAGTCCAGATCAACCGCCGTTGCCGAGGTGAGCTGTCCCTCGAGAGCCAACGCATCCGACTTGGTGGTGACCAGCACGTCATCCCACGTGATGCCTTTAAACTCCGGGTCGCCCCACGTGGCGCTCGTGCCGGCCGTGGCGGTCGGCTCGCCCGCCAGCAATGTTCCTGTCCTCGTTTCCGTAAAGATGGAATAAGTGACCGCTGCCGGCGGGTCCGACGTGCCATCCGGATTCTGCGAACCGGTCCCGACCGTCGAGCCTGCAAACGCGTTTGCAAACACTTTCGCGTCGAAGCTGAACATCTGCGCCATCGGGTCGTTGAATTCAATGCGTTTCGCGGCGGATGTTTGTCCGAGAGTGAGCGTCTGGTTGTAGATAAACGTGTTCCCGTTCGCGTCTGCGTTACGAACTGTTACGGACGGGTTCGAGATGCTGACGATCTGGAATTCGAGCGGTTTGTAGAGAGTCGTGTCTGTCGAGAAGGCACCGCGTGCATTTGTCAGACGATTGTCGAAAGCCATCACGCCATTCGCGAACGAGACGTTGGAGATGGCTGAATCAACTTGCGCGGTGATGTCCTGACGTGTTTGTAGTGCCCGGGACGAACCCGAGAAATTGGACCATCCAAGCTGTCCGGTCGAGTTGACACCTATCGCACGAACAACGTATTCGCTGTCGAACACGTCTTTCAGGCCCGTCGGCGCAAAGATCTCAAAGATCGGCCCTTCGTCCTTCCACGAGGTCTGATCTCCTGCGGTGAAGAATGCGTGGCGGTAGCCTGTCGTCGAGGCATCGCCGTCGGCAAACACGCGCTTGCCGTTCGGTTCCCGCTGGCCGGCAAAGGCGATCTTCCGCTTGAGGACTTCGTAGGCAACTGCGCCCGGCACAGCATCCCACGTAACGGTTACGCTTTGTGCCGAAGACGGGGCGACTTTCACGTTCTGCGGAACCGCCGGAGCCGCCTGATCACCGGCAAAGTGCGAAACCTGCGTCGAGATGGTCGCCTGTCCGCCACTAACTTCACGGGCATTGATGCCGAGCTCTTTGGCGGCGAAGATTTGTTCGATCATCGCACGATGCTTTCCGGGCGCGTCCGGATCGGTCGCATCCGACGGGTAAAGCATCTGGTCCGCGACGATGAAAGCATCGCGGGCTTTGACCATCGTATCGGGCGACGTGGTGCCGAGGATGTACATCGACCCGAGGAAATCGCGCTCGAAGATGTTGGTCCCGCGGGTGATCTCCTTCTGCGGCAAACCGTCCTTGGCACGCGGGCGCTTAAAGGTCGTGTCAGGATAAACGCGATTCATCATCTCGCGAATGTCCCACATCGTCGACATATAGATCTCGCCGTCGCGATGCTCTTCAGCCTGGCCGTTCGCACCGAAAGTTCCGTAGTCGGAGTACTTAAGGGTCGACCGTGCACTGCGGATGTACGCGATCGAATCCGGGTCGCGTCCGTTGTCGCGAAAGAGCTGCCGGAAGCCTTTTGCATTGACGACGTAGTCACCAAGGCTTGCATTGTCAGTGATGGTGAATGCCCACATGTCTGCCTGGCCCTCGTTCAAGGCGCTTCCTTCCTCGCCTTCGAGTCCGGCAATGGGTGATGTGATTGCGTGCATCCCTTCGTGATAGGGAACTGTTCCCTCGAGAGCGAGGTCGTTGAAGAAGTAACCATGGCCGTAAACCGTCGGGTTCACGACGATGGGCGATTTGGATGCTGTCACGGCTTCGATCAGCGACGTCAAATTGAATGCGAGAGCATTGTCCAGGCCCAAAACGATTTCAACGAAGTCGGGATGCGTTGGATCAGGCACTTCACCGTTGACGGCATCCAGCGCGAGCAGGACATTGGGAATATGGACCGTCGCGGGAAGCGGTGTTGTCTTGTTTGGATAATCGTCCGGGAAAGCGCCGCCGCCGATGATCGTGTTATCGCCGCCGATATGCAGGTAGTCGACGTACTCGACGAGATAAGTTACGAAGAAGAAGGCATTGATCTCGTCCTGATGTTCGGCGGGCTCAGCAAGGTGGTCTTGCTCGTTAGTGCGGGCTTCCAGTGCTGCCGGATCGTCCTTGCGGAAGTGCCAGGTGCCGAGCGCGGCCTGTCCGAACGGCTGCTTTGTCGCGAGCGCATTGTTGACGACAGTGTGTGCTCCGGTGAGAGTACCATTCAGGCCGGTCACTCGGTTCGACGCATCGAAAGAGCGTAGGATCACCCGTTCCTGTCCGCACGGCGCCACAATGCCGTCTGTCGTGCACGAACTGATTATGCTGTTGTCCTTCAGGTTTGCATCGATCTGCGGGTACTTCGGATAAATGTCAGCGGTTTCGCCTCCTGGAGTGGTTTGAAATGCCAAGAAGTCTTTGCGTCCAAGAATCTCACCGGTATTTGCGTCGACAGTGACCATGTACAAGCCGAATGGATTGGTCGAAAACTTTGCGACCTTCCAGGCGAGACGATAGCCGTCGGCAGTTGGATAGATGGAGAGAGTGGGAGGAATATTCGCAACGGCCGCCAGCTGCTGTGAAATGATCGATAAACCGTTCTGCAGAAGATTCGTCGCCGCGGCAGGCAATGCAACGTAGAACTTATTCAGATCGTTGTCCGCCGCCGTTCTTGCCTGTTCTGCGCTAAGTGAAGGCTGAGTATTTACGGCAACATCGCGAAAGAATGGGCCTGACGCCATGATTACCTGCTTGTTTGCGTTCATCACAATGCCGATGCCGCCATTTTCAACCGCCACGCCGTTGAACGTCTGCTGAAACCTGACAAGATGTCCACCGAGCGCATTGCGCGAGCTGAAGACGCGGAAGTTATTTAACTCGGTGACGCCGAAGATGCCCGCGTTCTGCATGACGAATGCGCGTGCCGCTTCTTCCGGTGTGCCTGAGTAAGGCTGCGATGCGAAGTCGTAAATCACGTCAGGCGATCCGCCGAAATCGTTCCAGCGTGTGGTCATATTTGGTGAGTTCACAGAGGTCTTAAGGTTGTTGAGAGCGGAGAGCTGCGCGGATGTTGCCTGGCGGACGTTCGGCAAATTCCGCGAAGCGTTCAGATCGAAGTTGGGAGCCGGACGCTTGTAAAGCTCCTTCACGAATTCAGACGCTCCCGGCGCCGCCTTGCCTGTGTCGAACGGTAGCGAACTCATCGCTCCAAGGATCGCGGCAACCGCCGTTAGCAAGATCGCAAACCGAAAAATGCTTTTCCTCTCAAGTGTCCTGCTGGTGTTTCTCATGCTTCCTCCGTTCTTCGTCCGACGACCTTTGAAATGGTTGTAAATAACTTTTGCTGATGAGCGTATTAATGATTGCTTGAGAAATTCTTGACGCCTCAGCGACCACAGTTGAGCCAGACTTGAAAAAAAGCGGCCACGGATCGCCGGGCCGCTTTAAAGAACTCGTTCCAACCCCCGTAGAGGAACGAGAAGCCGCTGGATTGAAATTCTTCCAGCAGAAGATTCGCGAGAGCGAAACCTTTAGCCTCCCGTCGTAAACAACGCGCGATAAGCGCTGAGTTTCCGTGCAAGTGAGGCTCTGGAAATCGTTGTCGCAGGCTCGAATCGCGGGCCCGGGACCACCATGAATTGGCCCGGGGCTATTTCGCGAACTTCAGCCGGAAAGACTTCGAACAGGCCTTTATCGATTGCGATCTGAACGTAGCCACGGAGCGAACCCGGTATCTGAGTGTTGTCGATCAGTGGCGTACCGTTAGACGTGATGGTTGTGTTTGCCAGCGCGCGGGCCGCAGCGTCGTGGCCGAGTGCTTTCACTAACGCAACCGCAAGGTCAAGCCGGTTTACTGGAGCATCCGGATTGAACGACGTGCCGGAGGCGGCGATCATTCCTGTCGGTGTGAAATCGAAGTCGCGGTTCGTTGAACCGCGCGCAGTTGTGTATTCGGCAAACAACCGGAGGTCCGCGGCTACGTCGCTGAACCGCGGGTTCAAGCCAAGCGACTGACGAAGGCTCGTGTTCAAGGCGAGTGAACGCGCCAGGTCCTCGCGAGTGACCATCGCATTCGGACGGAAGGTTCCGTCCGCGAAAGTGTCGATCAAGCGGCTCTTTAAGGCTGCTTCGATCGCTGCCTGCTCCGGATGTCCCTGGATGTCGGGTATTACAGGGAGAATGAATCGCGTCTGCGTGATGTTTCCGTCAACCGGTCCCGGAGCTGCAATCTGAATCGGCGACGATACCTGTTGTGCCGCGGTCAAACCGCGTGCTCCGCGTATCTCGAGCGTCCATGTTCCCGGTTCGGGATCCTGGACCACGATCTGTCGCTTATCCGAACCAATCACCGGAAAGTCGATCGCGGTCGAAAAGCTCGCTCCGCTCGGGCTGGTTATGCGCATCCCGACGAGGTTTCCGGTTCCTTCATCCGCAATCGTGTCGACAGTCGCAAAGACGTCAAGGACGTTGATGTCAGGTTCGACAGTGAACGCTCTCGCGTTCGCAGATGTTGGCCCGGAGACCTCAGGACTGAAATCGATGTGGAAGTTCTGCAGGGGCGGATGTTCCGTATCGAATACTGCGTTATACATGGCATCCTGAATGTTTCTATATGGTTTGGAGCGGTTGAAAACCTTATCAACCGCCGCGTGTGCGTTGACAAAACCCGCCCCCACTTCCCATTCCTCGCGGCCCGGCATTCTGGTGGCAGTCGAAGTAAGAATCTCGCGGATCTCATCCGGCGAAAGCGTTGGATCTGCGTCGAGCATCAGAGCGACAACACCGGCAATGTAAGGCGTCGCCATCGATGTGCCGGAGATCTGCGTGTAGAACGGGATGTGTGCCAGCGGAAGATCGGCGTCGGCGTCGAGACCGTTCGCAGTGAGATTGACGGTCGAGCGTGTAGATACAACTGCTGACGTGAACCTCCCTGCGTTGGTCTCGTAAATGCGGCCGGTGCCGGGCGCGGTGATTGTCGGGGCGTTGAAATCGTCGTTCGGATCTTCGTTGCTCAGCCGAATATCACGGCGAACTCCACGGGAAGAGAAGTCAGCGAGATCGCCTTCTTTCGAACCTGCCGCAACCCCGATCACCCACGGGGCTTTCGCATAAGGGTTGTACGTGTCCTTCGCAGGTCCGGCGTTTCCGCCTGCGAAGATGACGGCGATGTTCCGGTCATACGCCATCTTTGTGGCGATCGTGATCGGGTTGTCGGGGTCGAATGCACCCGAGCCGCCATAGCTGTTGGAAACAACGCGGATGTTGTAGCGGAATTGATTTGCAAGGCCCCATTCCCACGCAGCGAGGCCGTTTATTACGAAAATTCCCGCGCCAAGCCCCGCACCGATGATCTTCGTGCCCGGCGCAACGCCCGTATAAAGGCCTCCTGATCGTAATCCCGTGCCGCCGATGATCCCGGCGCAGTGAGTGCCATGGCCGACGGTTTGATCGGTGTTCGGCACGTTTTCGATCGAGACGTGAGGAGTGAAACCCGGCAGAGTTCCTGCCGCGACGGGCGTCTGGACATTCTGAATAACTTTGGTCCCGAATTGGAGGTCGGCGTGTGTTGCGTCGACGCCGGAGTCGATCACTAACACCGAAAAATTACCCGCGCCCGAAACCGGCATCCCGCCGTTTCGCAGCGTCATTGCAGCGTCGGTCTGCACTTTCTGGACACCGCCCAGCACGCGTGCCTCATGCATGTGGTACATCAGGCGGTCGTTGGACCACAGCGATCTTACGGCGGAGTTCGCGGCAAGCGCGCGGACCTGGCCCGCGGTCATCGGCTGCGCGACCATCCCAAGCGTCGGGAACGTTTGTCCGCCGGTGACGCCGGCTGCACGCAGTACGTTGAGATGCTCGTCCCGCAATCCGTTCGACGAATTGAATGCAACGATCACCATGCCGGCATCGGCGTCGTTTGCGAGTGACGCCAGGCGAGCGCTCAGCGTCGGGCTAAGCCTCGCGGTTACCGCTTGCGCCGATACGGCGGGAGCAAGTGGCGAATTTGGCATTAGCCATAATCCGGCACTCAACGCAGACAAAAGCAGCAGGGTGAGCGTCGCTCTTAACAGGTTCCTCTTCTGAAAGTTCACTGTTCTTTTTCTCCTTGACGAGCAATTAGGGGGAATTAACTGTCAGCGAAGATAAAAGAAGGGCTTTGAGAAAAACTTGAGCGGAGATCTCAGGAGTTGAGGCTAACTTGAGGGCCACAGATAAAACGGATAAAAAGCGCGGATTTATATCCGTGCTTTTCCGCGTTCAACTGTGGCTTATTTCATAAGTTCTGCAAATAAACGCTTTGTTTCTTCGGCAGGCTCGATGCCAAGTTCGGTGTACAGGTTTTTTTTCATTCTTTCGAAATGCTTCTTAACGGACGCCGGCTTGCCCTGGGCGGCGAATGCTTTCATCGTCAGCCGGTGCATGTCTTCGCGAAACGGATCGCCTGCCAGCGCTTCGCCCGCGTACCTCAACGCATCGGCCCAATGTTTCTCGGAAAGGGAGAGTTTTGCGAGAGCGGCAACAACACGTGCGGACTGCTCTGAGTAGAACTGGCGCCTTTCATCCGCCCAATCCTCATAAACGCCAGACATAAATTCGCCTCGATAGATCTTATGGGCGGACTCCAGGTTCGCTCTTTGACGCGCCACGTCTTTCTCGCGTTTTGCTTTCTCTGCTTCGACGATCCGCTGCTCGAATTCTTCTGCGTCGATCGAATATGAAAGCTCGGGATTGAGCTGATACGCACCGTCGCGAAAGATAAGAAAGTTCTGCTTGAAAGGCTGACGACTGTTCAGCGCTTTTCTGATGTGCGAGATCGTCGGATGAAAATTCTTCTCAACGGTTTCAAGGTCCTCATCGCGCCAGAATGCCTCGATCAGCACCTCCTTCAAAACGCGTCGGTTCTTGCTGGTTGCTATGTAGCAGAAAATGTCTCGTGCCCGTCGCGTGGTCCAGGCG
>DAIOGT010000113.1:5003-14792 GCA_036745095.1 Pyrinomonadaceae bacterium | reverse complement strand
CGCGCTCGTCAGAGTGCGGCGCGGAACTCCGGAAATTGATAATAGCACACGGATTCGCTTGCTTGACACTGTTTCCACGAGCGCCCTATAGTGGCCGTTCGTTGTTTGAAGGACGTACATCGCGAGTGATGAGTGCCGCGGAATCAGAGTTTGACGAACAGTGGATGCGGCAGGCACTGGCCGCCGCTCGCGAAGCCCAGGCAAACGGCGAAGTGCCCGTCGGTACCTGCATCGTTAGCGAAAACAAGCTCGTCGCCATTTGCGGAAACCGCACGCGCACCGACTGCGATCCCACAGCCCACGCTGAAATCGTTGCTCTTCGCGAAGCCGCCCGTAAGCTCGGGAATTACCGGCTCAGCGGCGTTGATGTTTATTCGACGATTGAGCCGTGCGCGATGTGTGCGGGGGCGCTGATTCAGGCGCGAGTGAGACGTTTGATTTATGGCGCGCCCGATGAACGTGCGGGGGCCGTTACGAGTCGCTTCCGCATCTGCGACACCGATTTTTTGAATCACCGGATTCAGGTCAGCGCGGGCGTGCTGGAAGCGGAATGTCGCGCGCTGATGCAGGAGTTTTTTCAGACGCGGAGAGGTCGCATAGTGGATTAGTGCACCGGTCTCGAAAACCGGAGAGGCTTAACGGCCTCCGTGGGTTCGAATCCCACCCTCTCCGCCAGACGTTTAGCCACAAGAGGCACAAAAGCTCAAAAAAATTTTATGGCTAATTTAAGGAGAGGTGCAGGAGTGGTTGAACTGGCAGCACTGGAAATGCTGTGAACGGGAAACCGTTCCGTGGGTTCGAATCCCACCCTCTCCGCCAGAAACATTCAGTTCCCCGACAGCCCCCGTCAGAAAACTTCCTATTCCGGGGGTATCGATGAGCGACGATAAATTAGCGATCGACGAAGCGAGACGCGCCGCGCAACACGATTCGGTAAAGAGCCAGGTTGAAGGCGAAGTCCAGGCGGAAATCGGCGAACGAGCCGCAGTTAAAGCAACACCGGGTGAATCGCAGCGAATCGATCACGTCGCTGGCGAATTTCGCTCGAAAGCAGTTAACGAGGTCATTGACACTGAGCGCGAAGTGGAGCGCTCGCGCGGGCTGGCTCGCATTTCCCAGGTCGTCGATTACATCTTCTGGGTAATCTACGCACTCCTGGGCATGCGATTTCTGCTGGCGTTGTTAGCGGCAAACAGCAGCGCCGGATTTGTGCGGTTCATCGTTGCCGTCACGAACCCGTTTTACGCGCCATTTCGCGGAATCGTCGCGGCTCCCAGGACCGGCGAAGGCCACACCTTGATGCTTCCCATCATAGTGGCGATAATCGCCTATGCGCTGCTGCATCTCGCGATCAATGGACTGTTGCGGATGTTCGCGCATCGAAAGACAGAGATTTAGGTTTATCAGATCCCGGGCTCCGCACAACGCTCGCCTTGTGAACCCCGCCAGGCCGGGAACGGAGCAACGGTAGCAACGGCAGCGTGTGTTGCGGGAAAGTCCGGGGTCTGGCCAGTTCGCTACTCCTACACAACAAACTACAAATGGCCTATCAAGTAATTGCGCGCAAATGGCGTCCCCAGACATTCGACGAAGTAACAGGCCAGGAACCAATAACACGCACTCTCCGGAACGCTATCGAGCACCAGCGTCTTCACCACGCTTACCTGTTTTCGGGGGCGCGTGGCGTTGGAAAAACAACTAGCGCGAGGCTGCTCGCGAAGGCGCTCAACTGCCACAAAGCCACACAACCAACTCCGACGCCGTGTCGCTCCGACGATCCAGATCAATGCTCGTCGTGTCGTGAGATCACTGAGAGTCGCTCCATTGACGTGCAGGAAATCGACGCCGCATCGAACACCGGTGTCGACAACGTGCGCGATGCGATCATCGCGAGCGTAGGTATCGCGCCCGCGCGTGACCGCTACAAAGTGTTCATCATCGACGAAGTGCACATGCTGTCCGGCGCCGCTTTCAACGCCTTGTTGAAGACCCTTGAAGAGCCGCCGCCCCGGGTCGTTTTCATCATGGCGACGACTGAGCGTCACAAAGTTCCGGAAACGATCCTGTCCCGCTGCCAGCAGTTTGAATTTCGCACAATTGCGACTGCGAAGATCCTCGAACGTCTCAAACTGATCGCAAAATCTGAAAACATCTCTATTCCCGACGACGCGTTGCGCGAGATCGCGCGCACCGGCGACGGTTCAATGCGCGACGCGCAGTCTGCGCTCGACCAGGTAATCAGTTTCGCCGGCGAAACAATCAAAAAAGAAGACGTGGAGATGGCGCTCGGTATCGCCGGCGCTGACACTCTCAAACGCATCATCGACAGCATAGCCGCAAACAAGCCGGCGGAAGCGATCGCAGCCGTTGACGATATCGTGATGCGTGGTCATGACCTGCGAAACTTCTGTCGCGATCTGCTGGCGCACTTCCGCGATCTGCTGGTAACAAAAGTTTCCGGAAACGAAGAGTTGCTTGAAGCGGCGGTGTGCGAAGGGCCAGAGCTCAAGCGACAGGCAGCGTTGTTTTCGGAGTCCGATCTCGTTCGCTTCTTCCATTCCCTAGCTGAGACTGAAACAAAACTGCGCGCCGCGACCCAGCCGCGTTACCAGCTGGAAATCGGGATCGTCAAACTGATGGAATTGCGCGGCGTTGAGAGTATCCACGAGATTCTGCAACGACTGGCGACGCTCGAGAAAAATCTCGGCAGCGAACCGGCTTCCACGAGAACTCCTTCGGGCCAGGGAGGAACTCCGGGCAAAATCACTCCCGAGCGTTCCCCCGTGACTTCGCGTTCAGCGGGATCGTCTTTCACGGCTGCAGCCGCCGTGTCCCCCGCACTCGAAACGACGGTCGAAGAGAAGCTCGAAGCCGCGTCGCCCGCGGCAGAGCTCTCGCCGATTGAGCGAATCAAAGCTTTGCTCGAAGGTCAAAGAAAGATGTTGCTAGTGACTGCGCTCGAAGCCGCCACCGCGACGGTGTTTGAAGAGCGCGAGTTGTGCATCGAGTTTGCGCCGGCTGCGCGTCACTTTCGCGATACGCTTTCGCGGTCAGACAACAACAAGTTCGTCCGGGATGCATGTCGAGAAGTGACTGGCCGCGAGATGGGCGTGCGGATCGTCGTTAAAGATCCAACGGCCGAAGGAGAGCCCCTCAGCCGCGAAGATGAAGCACGACTGGAAAAGCAACGGCTCCGCGAGATTGCGGAGAGCAGCCCCGTCGTCCAAACAATGCTGAAGACCTTCCGCGGTGAGATCGTCGACGTGCGCCGCGACGGCGAGCACTGAACGAACAAAACGCGCGAAATCGTCGTATGAGCTTTCATCGTGGAGGTAGCTTGATACGATGCGCGATCCAGTTTTGGCGGGAGTTCTGAGTTTGATTGTTCCGGGCGTGGGGCAACTCTATAACGGCCGCATTATTACAGGATTACTCTGGTTGGTTTTTACGCCGGGATTCTGGCTGGGTACGGGCGGCACGCTCGGCTGGATCTGTCACCTCGTCTCCGCGTACTGCGCGTACTCTTACGCGAAAGAACACCCTGTACGCATATAAATCCGCGGGATCTGTGATTAAGGTTTGACCGGCTTTTTGGGCGGCTTGGCTTTCGGAATGTCGTCAAGATCCACCGGTTCGTCAAATTTGGCGGACCCGCCTCTCAACAGCGGCGGCAGCTTCGTAACCGGAAGGCTCACTGTGGCAATCGGATCGACACGCCTCAGAATCGCACCACCACGCCCAGCGACCCAGATATTCGTGCCTCCGCGATAGGCTATCGAAAACAACGACGTGCTCGTGACCGAAGGTTGAATTTCCCACGTCTGGCCGGCGTCTTTACTGTGAATGATGCTGCCCTGCTCACCCACGACCAGCACGTCGTTTCTACTCGCGAGGGCGACTCCAAACAGGTTACCGTTGACGCCGCTCTCGAGGTCTTTCCATGTCTCGCCACCATCGTCCGTTCGTAGTACGACACCACGCGCGCCGACAATGTAGCCCCGCTGCGGGTCAGCAAACGCGACCGCGTACAACCACTCCTTCAGATTGCGATCGACACGGCGCCAGTTTTCACCGCCGTCTTCCGTCCTCAGAATTGTGCCTGCCGAGCCCACCGCGACACCATGCAGCGGATCGACAAACTTCACATCCTCGAGCCAATCAAGTGAATTCGTCCGTTGAAACTGCCAGCTGACGCCTTCGTCCTTCGTGTGCCACACCGCTCCGCGCGCGCCTACGACCCAACCTTCGGTGGGTGAGACGAATGACACTCCAAACAAATCTTCAGTAACGGGACTCGGAACCCGATCCCACGTCACGCCAGCACTGACTGAATGAAGAATCGTGCCTTTATCGCCAACTACCCAGCCGGATTTCTCCGTGACAAAAGTGATCGCATTCAATGTCGCTGTCGCGCCGGAAGGTCGAATGGTCCAACTCTTCCCGCCGTTGCTCGTGAAGAGAATTTTCCCGCGCTCGCCGACGGCCCACCCGTGAGAGTTGTCGATAAAAAAGATGTTGGCTAGATCATCGCGTCCGCCGTCCGTGAGCCTGTGCCATGACAGGCCGCCGTCGTCCGTGCGCACCACCAGACCATCAGCGCCTGCGGCCCAACCGAGCGATTCATCCGAGAAATAGAGCGTGGCGAGACGCGGACTCGTTCGGACGTTTACAGGCAACCAGATGTTACCGCCGTCACCGGTCGTGAGCACTACCCCGCTATCGCCTGCGGCCCAGCCGTGCAAATCGTCAGTAAAGAAGACTGTATAAAGATCGGTTGTGACCAGACTCTCCCTGATCACCCACGACTCGCCGGCGTCTTCAGTTTGCAGGATGGTGCCGCGATAGCCGACCGCCGTCGCTTTCTTTTCAGAAGTGAACGTGACGCCCGTGAGCGCGAAGTCAGTCAGTTTCCCCGATTTCTTCCAATCAGAGCCACCGTTCGTAGTCACGAGCAGTGTTCCATGGGCGCCCGCGGCGATCCCGTTCTTCGCATCCGAAAAAGTAATTGAGAACAGGTGAGATTTTGTTTCGCTCGGCTGGCTCTTCCAGGTCTTGCCGCCATCGGTGGTCGAGATGATCGAACCGAAGGTGCCGACCGCCCAGCCCAGCAAAGGGTTCTTTGGCGCGAAGGTCACAGCAAACAGATGGTCACGAACGCCGCTCGGACGCACCACCCATTTGTCACCGGCATTGCTCGTCGTCATCACAACGCCGCGCGCGCCGGTGATCACAACGCGCGAGCGATCTTTTACATAGAGGCCGTAAAGGGTCGTGCTGGCCGGACTCTTCTGCTCTTCCCATTCAAAACCGCCGTTGTCTGTTGTCAGTACAACACCGTTGGCGCCGATTGCCCAACCGCGCTTTTTGTCGGGAGCGAACCTGATGGCATTGATCGAATTGCCCTGCGGCAGAGGGTTCTGCCACTGCCATCCACGCATGACATCCTGCGCGCAGACCGCAGGCGCGAAGAGGACGCAGATTAGTAGCAGGGCTTTATTTCTGAGCATTGTAAAAAGGGGAGAGGGAATTATAGAGCCACGGATCTCAGGTATCAAAGCGCGGATTCCATAGTTCCCACTTTATCCTCAGCATCGCGCAAGATCGATTTATCGACGTGGCCAGCTGCGGCGATGCGGCGTGCGGCATTGTCGGCCGCTTCTTGTAACAGGTGACCGGCATGTCCACGCGTCCATTCCCAACGCACTTTGTGCGCGGACGCGGCGCGATCCAGTCGCTCCCACCACGTAAGGTTGGTCTTTCGTCGAAACCGGCCATTCATCGTCTCGACAACATATTTCGAATCGGTGAAAAGATGGACCTCGCAGGGTTTCGTCAACGACTCGAGCCCGACCGCAGCCGCGGCGATTTCGGCCTGCTGGTTCGTCGCTTTGCCTAAATATTCTCCGACAGCGCGCCAGTAACCTTTGTAACCAAGCAACGCGACTGCCGCCGCGCGACTCGCGTCCTGACCATTGCCGAGGCTCGAGCCGTCGCAGAAAATCTCGACCTGTTTGAGCGCAGGATTTTGTTTGTTATCGTTTCGCACAGCTAAGACTTGAACGGTGCTCGTAGCCTATCACGCAATCGAATGAAATAGTAGAATCCGAATCAGCAAACCGGAGGAAACTACAATGACGCCTCAGGAACAAAGGTCCGTTAGCGAAGTGGATCGCATTCGAGATCAGTTTCGACGTGCGTTTGAAGGCGAGGCGTGGCATGGACCATCCGTGCTTGCCTTGCTGGATGGCATTACGGCGCAGCAAGCCGCAACGCATCCGATACCCGGCGCGCATTCGATCTGGGAGTTGACGCTTCACATCGGCGCGTGGGAACGCGCGTGCTTGCGACGTCTCAAAGGGGATCCCGCGCAACTCAATGACGTCGAGGACTGGCAACCGATCAACGATACGAGCGAGTCAGCGTGGCAAGAGACGAAGCAGCAGTTGATTGACAATCATCGCGAGCTGATGGACGCGATTCCGAGTGTTGATGAGTCGCGCTTGAATGAGTCGATCTACACTGATCCAAGCATACCGTTTTCGAGTGTTTACGTGACGCTGCATGGCGTCATACAACACGATCTCTATCACGCAGGGCAGATAGCAATGTTGAAAAAAGCGTTGGTGAACTTATGAGCGGATTGTCACTGAAAGAATGTGTGCCGTGTCGCGGCGGTGTGCCGCCACTCGGCGAAGAAGAGATTGCGAAGTACCTGCCGGAAGTCGACGGTTGGGAAGTGATAAACAATCATCACCTGAAAAAGAGTTATCGCTTTTCAAACTTTCGCGAGTCGCAGGAGTTTGTGAATCGTGTCGGCGACCTGGCGGAGGAACAGGGTCACCATCCGGATATTTCCTTCGGGTGGGGATACGCTGACGTCTCGATCTGGACTCACAAGATTGATGGATTGACGGAGAGCGACTTCATCCTCGCGGCGAAAATCGATCAGTTGAAATAAGCCGTCGCTGTTCGCATCCGTACGAAAGCAAAACAGCAAAACCGACCGATCCCACCAATAACTCAGTAAATGCGCGCACTGTGGCTGGCACACGTGTTGCCATCTGCAATCCTAAATAGAACTGTTGGGTGGAGGATTGTATGGCCAAGCCAAAAGCACAATTAGTCACAGCACTCTTTAAGAGCAAAATAGCCGCCGAGTCTGCCGTCGATGCGCTTTTGAAGCGCGGTTTCAACCGCGACGACATCAGCGTACTCATGTCCGACGCCACTCGATCGAAGGAGTTTGCTCTGCAAACACGTACGCACGCCGCTGACGGTTTGGGCATTGGCAGCGCCGTTGGTGGAGCCGTAGGCGCCGTTCTCGCCGCAATTGCCGCAGTTGGAACGACGTTGTTTCTTCCCGGAATCAATCTGGTGATTGCTGGTCCAATTGCCGCGGCACTCGCCGGCGCAGGCGCAGGCGGAGCGACGGGCGGATTGATCGGCGCACTCATCGGAGCGGGCATCCCGGAATATCGCGCCAAGGTTTACGAGGCGGGAATCAAGGGTGGCGGAATTTTGATCGGTGTGGAAGCACGCAGTGACGAGGAAGTGGATCAGCTCGAGGATCTGCTTGCAGAGCTCGGAGGCGAGCACGTTCGCACCGAATAACGGAGACGGAAGTCAGCTTTACTATCAATAAGGAGGGTTAGCAATGGGTTTACCGAATAGAGACGAACTTGAAGGAAAATGGGATCAGGTCAAAGGTAAAACAAAAGAAGGCATTGGCCGAGCAATCGACGACGATGATCTCGCCGCCGAGGGCCAGGCAGATCATGCAGGTGGCAAAGTCGAAGAAGGCTTCGGCAAAGCCCGAAGGAAAGTTGGAGAAGCAATCGAAGATATTGGCGACAAGATCAGTCGCTAACTAAAACTTCAAAACGGGCACAAAAAGCATGAACGATAATCGTTTGTGCTTTTTGTGCTTTTTTGTGGCAAGATCTGACTGACGATGGCTCAACAATCCCCTGAACAAGCCGCAAAAACCAGAACAGAAACCGACACGATGGGTGCAGTCGAGGTCCCGGCCGACCGCTATTGGGGAGCTCAGACGCAGCGCTCACTTCATCACTTCAATATCGGCGGCGACGTGATGCCGCGCGAGATGATTCGTGCTTTGGGCATTCTCAAGAAGGCCGCCGCAATGGTGAATCAAGATCTCGGCAAGCTCACCCACGAGAAAGCCGACTTGATCGTGCAAGCGTGCGACGAAGTGATTGCAGGAAAACTCGATGCTCACTTCCCTTTGCGCGTCTGGCAAACCGGCAGCGGCACGCAAACCAACATGAACGCCAACGAAGTGATTTCCAACCGCGCGATCGAGATCGCCGGCGGCGTCATGGGAAGTAAGAAACCGATTCACCCGAATGACGACGTCAACATGTCGCAGTCGTCAAACGACACGTTCCCAACTGCGATGTACATCGCCGCCGCGGAGCAATTGAACAAACTCATTCCGCAAATTCAGGAGCTGCACGACGCGATTTCCACAAAAGCGACAGAGTTTGCGGGCGTGGTGAAGATTGGCCGAACTCACCTCCAGGACGCGACGCCGCTTACAGTCGATCAGGAAATGAGCGGCTGGGCAAGTCTTGTGGCGCGCGACATTGAACGAATGAGCGGAGCGCTGCCTGGACTGCTCGATCTCGCCATCGGCGGAACAGCAGTCGGGACAGGACTCAACTCCCATCCGGAATTCGGCGAACGTGCAGCGAAGAAGATCGCGGAGCTGACGGGTTTGCCGTTCAAGTCGCATCCCAACAAGTTTGCCGCTCTCTCTGCGCACGACGAGCTCGTGCAGGCAAGCGGCTCATTGAAAACTCTCGCCGCTTCGCTCATGAAGATCGCGAACGACGTGCGCTGGCTTGCTTCCGGACCGCGCTGTGGTTTAGGCGAGCTCGTCCTGCCGGAAAACGAGCCCGGCTCGTCGATCATGCCCGGCAAAGTAAACCCAACGCAGAGCGAAGCACTCACGATGGTTGCGGTGCAGGTCTTCGGCAACGATCTCGCAACCAGTTTCGGCGGATCTCAGGGCAACTTCGAGTTGAATGTTTACAAGCCCGTGATGATCCACAACTTCCTTCATTCAGTTAGACTGCTACACGACGCAACGCGGAGCTTCGTTGAGTTTTGTATTTGCGGCATCGAGCTCAATCGCGAACAAATCGACCAGCACTTGAAACACTCCCTGATGCTCGTGACCGCGCTGAATCCTCACATCGGTTACGACAAAGCCGCCCAGGTTGCAAAGAACGCTCACAAAAAGAAGATTAGCTTGCGTGAATCAGCCATCGAGCTCGGCTATTTAACCGGTGAGCAGTTTGACGCGATGGTGATCCCGGAAGAGATGACGCATCCCTGACTGGCAAATTCTGGCGTGCCTGACAAAAACGACAAAGTGAAAGAGAACGTCTGCGGTGCGTTTTACGTGGACTCGTCGTGCATCGATTGCGACGTCTGTCGCGACACCGCGCCCGAAAATTTCATGCGTTGTGATGAAAATAACTACTCGTTCGTCTTCAAGCAGCCGGAGACTGAGGAAGAGCGGGCGCTTTGTGAAGAGGCGCTGACTTGTTGTCCGGTTGAGGCCATCGGCAACGACGGATAGAGTACTAGCCGCGGATTAACACAGATCAGCGCAGATCAGCGTCCCATCCTCTAACCGAACTGAATATGTTTTCTCTCGGTGGCATAGAATTCGCCATTCACGTTGTATACAGCTAGCTCGTTGCCATCGGGCAGCTCAATACGAACGCAAGCGCCGGGGCAGAGGTCTTCAATTCTGCCCAC
>DAIOGT010000113.1:0-4903 GCA_036745095.1 Pyrinomonadaceae bacterium | reverse complement strand
CGGGCAGCTCAATACGAACGCAAGCGCCGGGGCAGAGGTCTTCAATTCTGCCCACGACGATCGTTTGCCTAGTATCGAATGATTGCATTGAATGGATGGTAACAAAACACGTTTTGCAGAAACAATTGCACAACTCGCCAGCAAGTTTTCGTCGCTCGCTCGTTCTCTATCTTCGCTGCCGGTTTCAACTCTCCCCCGGCTGTGAGATTCTAGGACCAGAAGAGGAGAGATTATGAGACGAATACTTTCAATCACTGGCGTTTTGGCACTTGTTCTCGCCGCCGCCACTATCCTGCACGCCAAAGAGATTACCGTACGCGGAAAACTGCAAAAGACTGTCGAGGCGGGCGGCTGGCTCGTCGTCGCCACCGACGCTAAATACCTAATCCTGAATGCAAAAAACTTTCAGAGTAATGGTTGGTTTAAAGAGTCAACGAATGTCGAAGCCGTCGGTGAGACCAAAGACGTGATGACCACTTTCATGGAAGGCACGCCCTTCGAGGCCAAGTCGATGCAACCGGTCGATCAGAATGTCGCCACGCCCGGGCGCGACGACAACCGCCGCGTCACACGCGTGATGGTTGCCGGTGATTCGATCGTCCAGGCGCAACCAGACACCGCGATCGTAACGATTTCAGTAGTCACGCAAAACAAGCAAGCGCTTACGGCGCAGCAGGACAATGCCGCGAAGACTGACGCAGTCATGCGGGCCTTGAAAGCCGCCGCCGGAACGGGCGCGGAAGTGAAAACGAGTGGTTACAGTCTGCAACCGCAACGCGTTTACCGCGAAAACCAGCCACCAACGATCAGCGGCTATGAAGCGCGCAACAGCGTCACTGTCACCCTCAGTGATTTGACCAAACTCGGCAGTGTAATCGATGCGTCGGCACAAGCAGGCGCGAATGACGTGGCCGGTATCGCATTCACTCTTCGTCAGGATCGGCAGGCACGCGATCGCGCGCTCAGCGAAGCGACGCAGGAAGCGGTAAGCAAGGCACGCGTGATCGCGCAGGCGCTCGGCGGGCGTGTGGTGCGGATCGTTGAAGTCCAGGAAGAAGGATTTCAGCAACGACCACCGGTGCCGCTCTACCAGGCTGAGGTAATGATGGCGAAACGCGACGTGGCGACGCCAATCGAAGTCGGCTCTCTGGATATCATGTCGCGGGTCCAGGTGATCGCGGAGGTGGAACCGAACCTGTAACGCAGAGCAACGCGAATTTGAGACGCGAATTTTTCCCCCTGAGCCCCCAGCAAACAGATGTTCCTGGTTAAGGAGGGAAGCAATGGCCAGATATAGAAACGACGTGGATGACGATAGGGATTATTATCCACGCGATCAGCACCTCAGACGCGAGAACTTCGGCGTTCAAAACGAACCCTGGCGCGGCGGTGATCGCCGGTTCGACAACGAACGACGCCCTGACTACAACCGCGGCCGGTTTGGCGAACGCGCGGAGTATGACTACGACGAGCCACGCTATGCCGATAATCCCGGCGGCGAGCGTTTTCGCGACGATATGCGAGGAAGATCTCAGTATGACGACTCGCGACGTAGTTCTCTTTATGACGTTCGCGACGATCTTTCATCCGGACCCGCGCGAAACAGGGAGTACTACGGGCCGGAACGTTCCCGGCTGCGTTGCCGCGACATCATGACTCGCGATCTCGCAGTGGCCACACGCGACACGACGCTTCCGGAAATTGCGCTTATGATGAAGCAGGAAGATACGGGCGTGATTCCGGTAGTCGACTATGACGTGCAGAGTGGTAACGGCAGAACCGAGGGCTCGGAACGTAAATATGAAGGTCGCAATTACACACGTGGCAAACTAACTGGCTTAATCACTGACCGCGATATAGTCGTGCGTGCTGTTGCCGATAACAAAGATTGTGCGAGCGTTCGTGCCGAAGACATTATGTCGGTAGATATTCACACCGCGAAACCGAACGATCGTGTAGTCGATGTTATTCGGAAGATGGGAGACAAACAGGTACGTCGTATTCCGGTGTGCAATGACAACGGGTACCTGGTGGGAATGATCTCGATGGCCGACGTTGCGGTCGAGACGCGTCAGGACCACGAACTCAGCGAGGCTCTTGAAGATATCTCGAAGGGATCGTCGTTCTGGAACCGTATCTTTGGGTAAAAGAACTTCAATGTAGGTCCTATCGGTCGCCAGACCAATAGGACCTATATTTGAATGCGTTTCTCTTTTCCCTTATTCTCTTGCTATGCGAAACATCGATCGTGATTTCTCGCTGATCCGAACGGATCGGCGAGTGGTACCGTCTGGCCGTCTCTGGAGCCCCGCCGCGGACGTCTATCGGTCGCCTGATGGCTGGGTCGTCAAAGTTGACCTCGCTGGTGTTTGTATGGACGAGCTGGAGGTCGAGTTACACGAGTCGATCTTGAGTATTCGTGGTTGTCGCCGCGACACACATATCCGCGACGGCTTCACATACCAACAGATGGAAATCACCTATAGCCGTTTTGAAAAGTCGATCCAGTTTCCGGCACCGCTCGAGGGAGCTTCGATCCGACAGGACTACAGCGATGGATTCCTGATAATCAACGTGCGTAGGGAGCAGGATTAGTTATGCCGGAATCTCTTGAAAATCCGCCGCCAACCAGCGCTGAAAACACGGAAAGCACGCCCACTGGATCCGAAGTGCCGCCGCCCGAGGATTTGAGGTTCTCAGTTCAAGAGAAGGGAGAACCCTTCGAGATTGCTGTGTTGGCATTACAAAACCTCACGCTCTTCCCTGAGACAGTTGTGCCTTTGGGTATCGGGCGACCGCGCTCGATTGCAGCAGTGGAAGCTGCACTCTCGACACCGGAGAAGTTGCTCGCCTGCATCACCGTGCGTCCCGATCGTTCAGACGACACTGACGCGAAGTCTACGGATCTGTTTGAAGTAGGCACGCTCGTAATGATCAAGCGCATGGAGCGAACGCCCGAAGGCATGCGCATTATCGCTCAAGGCACTGAGCGCATTCGCGTACTCCAGTGGAAACAAGACGACCCGCACCTGCGGGCCCAGGTTGAAATTCTGCCCGAGCCGCCCATTGTTGATGCCGATCAGGTCGAAGCCGCGAAACGCAACCTGCAACAGATGATCACCGAGGCTTTGGCCTTACTGCCAAACGTACCTCCCGAAGTGAGAATCGCCGTGCTGGGCCAGGTCGATGCCAGCAGGCTGTCGTACTTCCTTGCTTCGATCCTCAATCTCGGCATTGAGGAAGAGCAGAAGATGCTCGAGGCAAACACAGTTGATGAGCTCGTTCGACTCGCGCATTCCAATCTCGCGCGCGAAGTTGAAATACTGCAACTGCGCTCGAAGATCGCTTCCGAAGCGCAAACCGAAATGGACAAGGCGCAACGAGATTACGTGCTGCGCCAACAGATGCGTGCGATCCAGAAGGAACTCGGCGAAGACGAAACCGGCGAAGCGGCCGAAACTGAGCTGCTGCGAGAACGTCTCGAAAAAGCTGAGCTTCCGGACGATGTGCGGGCCGAAGCCGATCGCGAGTTGAAACGGCTGCAACGGCTGCCACCGGCCGCACCCGACTATCACGTCATACGCACATACCTCGAGTTTATTCTGGAGTTGCCGTGGCTGAAGTCATCGGACGATAAACTCGATCTGCCCGAGGCTCGTCGCATTCTCGATGAAGACCACTACGGTCTCGAAGACGTTAAGGAACGAATTCTCGAGTTTCTCGCGGTCATTAAACTCCGGCCCGACACGAAGAGTCCGATACTGTTGTTCGTTGGCCCACCGGGCGTCGGCAAGACGTCGCTGGGAAGATCGATCGCGCGTGCACTGGGGCGGCAGTTTGAGAGAATGTCGCTGGGTGGCGTGCGTGATGAAGCTGAGCTTCGCGGCCACCGTCGCACGTACATCGGCGCGATGCCCGGACGCATAATTCAGTCGATTCGACGCGCGGGCGTAAACAACCCGGTGTTGATGCTTGACGAGATAGACAAGCTCGGCAACGACTATCGCGGCGATCCAGCGTCCGCGCTGCTCGAGATTCTCGATCCGCAACAGAACAATTCGTTCCGCGATCACTATCTCGATCTGCCGTTCGACCTTTCGAGGATTTTCTTCATCGCGACTGCCAACCAGCTTGGTCCGATACCGGCGCCGTTGCGCGATCGCATGGAGATCATTCGTCTGGCCGGTTATAGCGATCGCGAGAAACTCGAAATCGCGCGTCGTTATCTCATTCCCCGACAAACTGTCGAGAACGGCTTGAACAATGCGCAACTGAAGATTACGGACGATGCAGTCGAACTAATCGCATCGCGCTACACCCGTGAAGCCGGTGTGCGCCAGTTGGAAAGAAACGTCGGCAGCATCGCCCGCAAAGTCGCTTTGAAAATCGCACAGGCTCAGGCGGAAAGTGTCACAGTCACGGCAACCGAAGTGCGCGAGTATCTCGGCGCTCCTCAGTTCTATCCTGAGCAGGCGCGGAAAGAGTTGCCGGCCGGTGTGGCGACTGGTATGGCGTGGACCGAGATGGGCGGCGAAGTGCTGTTTATTGAAGCGACTCTTCTTCCGGGCGGTCGCGGTTTGACGATTACGGGTCAGCTTGGCGAAGTGATGCAGGAGTCGGCACGCGCAGCACAGTCGTACTTGTGGTCACACGCGGCCGAGTTTGGCATCGACCAATCGATCTTTAAAGAGTTCGGCGTTCATTTGCACGTACCGGCGGGCGCAATTCCGAAGGATGGACCAAGCGCGGGCGTAACGATCACGTCAGCCCTCGCGTCGCTGTACACGGGAAGACGTGTGCGGCCCGACACGGCGATGACCGGTGAGATCACGTTGTCGGGTCTCGTGTTTCCGATCGGCGGCGTTAAGGAAAAGGTGCTCGCGGCGCATCGTGCTGGTATTCG